>JAAUOZ010000220.1 GCA_012034655.1 Leptolyngbyaceae cyanobacterium CSU_1_3
AAAACGGGAGAAGGGGAACCCGATCAAAGTCTCTCTCCCAGAGCGGAAGAGATTTGGGGTGAGGGCTGCAAAAGTGGGATGCACTCACACAAAGTTAAAGCTGACAGACCCCTAGTAGAGTAAAAACTTGGTTCTGCAACATTCGATCGCTGTTTCAGCAACCTGTTGCAAAACTTTCAGTTTGGTCTACTAGGGGTCTGTCAAGAATTTTTTGAGGGGTTGAAAGCCCCTTAAAGCAACCTCTTCCTTATTTCCCATCCGTCAATTAAAGCCTGACAAACTACTACGGAGTGGGTACTTTAGCTTATGCGCTTACCTCCTACCGCCTGACCACGCTCTTGGGTGCGATCTGCACCTCCCGATGCATCAAGGTTCCAGGAAGTGAGCGACTATTAAGCCTCTGTTTTTCGCTCAGGATTCACTTGATATTGGGCTGGGTTCTCTTGCACTTTGATGTAGTCTTTTCTGCGAATGCCGTGGGCAAAGGTCAGGGCAACACTTTGGCGAGTTCTTGGCAATATAGACTCATCTAATGCCCCATAGATAGTCTGAATCATCTCATCGGTGGTAAAGGTTCGCTCTGTTGCTTGCATCATCACCCGCTCAATGGCTTGAGCCAGCGTCAAATCTTGAAACTCACGTTTGAGTTTTGGAGCCTCAAAGGCTTTCCTTGTATCAGATTTAGCCTTCCCTTTTGATTGAGAAATCGGGGCAGATTTGGTCATCACAGATGACTGATTTTTGGCGCTGGGTTTAGCAGCAGAAGAACTAGCTTTGTGAGCCGCTGCCTTCCTTTGGTTGACTTGCTTTGCAGGGCCATCCGGCATCTGGGCAATGGCGTTGGATGACTTAAGGGCTGCGGCAGTCGCTTTCTGGGTAGAGCGCCTCTTGGGAGTAGGTGATTGGGAGTCTAGGGAGGGAGTTTCTAATTCGGCGATGGGGGAAGTCTGAATGCTTCCATTCGTCAGGCTAGTGGTGCTAGGGACGGCCGCTAAGTTGCCGAGTAGTGCATTGATGTGATCTAGGCTGCGATCGATGGCTGCGGTTGCCTGGTCGATGACTGCCTGTACGATCGCACTGCGCTCGTGAGTCAAACGATCTCGTTGTTGCTCAAGCTGTTGCCGAAAGTCTTGGGTCAGAACATTGGAGGACATTTTTAATTCTCTATTACGAGTGATTGTTTTGATTGTATGTTGCAAATGTAAAATTGATGCATCTAAAGTCTACTTTCTTGGGGCATTTTTTCCACTGCCCTGATGGGCGACCCCAGCAAACCCCTCAATTGAGCAATACAGCATGATTGTCTAGACGATTGTCCAGTGTCAAAACCCGTCCTCGAATCAATTCAGGGCTAACATCGCCAAACCCATTACAATGAGTTAGAAGCTTAGCCTACAGAGGTTTTAGCCGATTTCAAGGAGCTTCAGCCATGAGTCGGAAATTGATTGCTGGATGCGTGTCGCAATTGATGCAAGTCTGCGATGGTTGTCTCGGCCCTCCCCCAGAGCATTTGTGATCTCTTGGGAAGATGGCAACAAAGCTGTAGCTCATAGCTCAATTTCTGCTTTGCAACTGAGGGCTATGCTGCCTCAGATCTTGCACCCGTTTCAACGATGCCCTAACCCCGCCCGGAATTTTAATTTAGGGCTAACAGCAAAAGCTCTCTTCAGAGGGCTGAACCAGGGGTTTTAACCCATTGCAATGGCGCTTGAGCGATGAGCCAGGAACTTCAGTTCTAGGCGGTGATTGCGAGAGGCGCACCCAGGGAGAGGGGTTGGAGATGAGGGCTGTCTAGATTCGCGCAGGCGGTCTAATCTGGTAACAAGATCGTCTTGCCTAGACAATGGGGCCCAATCAGCCGCGGTTTGTCCGGGTGCATCCCATACGGCGCAAAGTCTTTCTGCCCTCACCCTAGCCCTCTCCCTGGGGAAAAGTCGAAGAAAACACGACTTATGGCCCTTCTCCTTGGGGGAGGAGTTGGGGATGAAGGCAATCCGAAGGTTTCGCCCAATAAGGTTTCGCCCAATGATGAAGGCAATCCGAAGGTTTTGCCCAATAAGGTTTTGCCCAATAAGGTTTTGCCCAATTGGGATGCTCCCGTTTGTTCTGTTGCAGGCGCTCACACAATAATCTGGCGCTCTAGAACATGTTTACCCTCTAAGTAGCAGGGTGAAATTAAAGCCAACCCAATGCCGGGTTTCGACTTCGCTCGACCCTCTTTTAGGGAAGATTTTGAGCATTTCGACTTTGCTCAATGCGCCTTATCAATCATTTTGCTTTTCTACTTACGGAGCAAAAATAAGAAGCCATGATTGCTTTTTTTAGGACTATCGCTCAACTATCGAGATAATCTTCTATTTTCAACGCAGGAGTAATAGAGTTGCTGGGTGATAAAGTCGAAAAGTGCTTTAATTTTGTAATTCTATGTAGTGTAAGAGTGTAGTGTAAGGGCTTCGGAAATTTAATCTAGAATTCTAGAAATCAACCTCCGTAAAGATTTGGGCAATTATTTATATGATTTTCTAATCCTTCTAATAGATATGTATGAGAAAGTTCTCATGCTGCTCTTAAAAAGAATTCATTAAAATGCGGTTAACTATAGATGATGCTTATAAACCATCGATCGACGGGGGTAACAAGCTTCTCTAAGCACCTTTTCCTCCCTTGGGGTTGAGTTGCATTAAGTGCCGTGCAGATATTAAGAATCATCCATGTAGCAAAAATTCCTTGATTCCCTTAAATTGCCGATTTAAGCAGTTGTGCTGAATAGATCCGACTTTGTCACCATTGCCTCGTTAATCTAAATTTAATCTCTGATGGGGCAGGTAAATGACGAATGCTTTTCGGTTGAAGAACAGGGCGACAACTGAGGTTAAGGGCTTGCCCAATCATGTACTCACGTTCAGGGCATGGCACTGCCCCTCCTAACAATTCATGTTTGCCTGGGATTTGATTTCGGCGATCGCCCCTAGATACGGTTCACTCAAATGGTGGTTTCATCTTGCAGCGTTGATATGCTAGCTCCGCTGATTTAGTGGCGAATGACCAACCTATATATTGGATAACTTGAAGATGGCAAAAGTTTCTGCCTCATATTCTGCATCTACAAACACTGAATCAGACCAAGACAGCCTTTGGAGCCGATTTGATGTGAATCGATCGCATCCTCCTAAAAGCTTGTCTAAAACCCTGCCCACCAGCACAGATAGGCGCACGACAGGCGCTACTTTGTTGCGTCGGCAATGGTTTCGTTGGGTGGTTGATGCTGCTATCCCCCTGACTATGACCATCATTGCAGGGATTGCTGTGCAACTGCCCGCTTCTCTACCAGACCCGGCGCGCCTCGTCTTATTTGCCTTCTTGTTCGCGGTGATTTTGTGGTCGATGACAGCGATTAGCGCCGACTATGTTGCTTTGTTAACCATGATGTTGTTGGTTCTGACAGGGGGGGCTTCTCAAGAAACACTATTTGGGGCGTTGGCTTCTAATGTTGTTTGGTTAATGATCGGTGCATTTATTTTGGGGGGAGCGGTCAAGAAAGCGGGTTTGGCCACCCGGCTGACACAATTTGTGATGTCAAGAGTCCGAACGGTCAGAGAATTGCTTTGGTTGCTCACGATCGTCCTCATTCCTTTATCATTCTTAATTCCTTCCACATCGGGCCGCGCTGCTGTAACGGCTCCTTTATTTCATAGCATTGCCAATGCCACTGAAGATCGCCGTATTATCCGAGCGATCGCCTTGCTGATGCCAACCATCATTTTAGTGTCAACCATTGTGGCACTCGTGGGTGCAGGGTCTCATCTGATCGCCAATGATCTGCTATACCAAATTACTAAACAACGAATATCGTTTACCCAGTGGGCAATCTATGGTCTGCCCTTTGGCATCGTTGCCAGCTTAGCCTCCTGCTGGGTGATCATGCACCTATTTTTAGATGAGAGTCACCGCCAACAGACCTTACAGTTTCCTCAAGTCAAACCCAAGCCTTTTTCTCGTTCAGAATGGCTCACGCTGGTTGTGGTGAGTGTGATGACTGTTTTGTGGTTAACCGAAGGTTGGCATGGGTTAGAAATTGCCACGGTCACAATGGTGGGGGCACTCATCCTAACCTTGCCAGGCATTGGTGTATTGAAGTGGAAAGATGGGGTCAAAGCTGTCTCGTGGAATTTGGTCATTTTTGTGGGGGCTGCCTTTGTGTTGGGGCGATCGTTGATCGACTCTGGGGCGGCCCAATGGGTGATTGATCGGCTTTTTGCTCTGAGCGGTATTGCCAATACAGAGTCGCTACCTGTGATTTTGGTAGTGCTGGCTTTTATTTCACTCACGTCTCACTTATATATGACTTCTCACACTGCACGAGCAGCGGCGCTAGTTCCAGCGATCCTTTACCTTGCAAATAGCTTGCAGCTTAACCCAGTGGCAGTGTTGTTCATTAGCACGGTGGGGATGGATTACTGCCTTACCTTTCCAGTCAGTTCTAAAGCTCTACTCATCTTCCAAGACCTCGAAGGAGAAACCTACAAACCTACTGATTTGTTGCGTCTCAGTTCTGCTCTTTTGCCTGTCCACCTCGGATTAATGGTGCTGTTTTTACTTTACTTACTGGCGTTGGGTTGGGTTGTCTTTTTAAGCATACTTCTGGAGGAGTCAATCTCTTGTCTGTCATAGAGCTTGTCTAAATTCTAATGTTCAAAAACCCCTAGTTGTTAAAAAACATTGAGTTGCAATGAACTTACGCAGAAAACTGTTTACGATTTTTGGGAGCTTAGCTCTACTTGCTCTAGCTGGTAGTGGTGTCACTCTATGGGCGATCGCTCGATGGCACAACAGCGAAGAACAACTTCGAGGGCATTACCAACGCAGCCTGCTCGCGCTGGAGGTAAAAGCGGCAAATTATCGAGCGGTCAAAGAACTGCTTGATGCCATTGTCGAGAACGATAAAGATGCCCGCGAAGATTTTGAACAGATCCTCAAGCCTGTAGAGGCAAACTTACAAAGCTGGGCAGAGTTAGCGCACAACGATGCTGAACGGCAGCAAATAAAACAGGTTCGCGAGGCTTACAACAGCTTAGTAAAAGATACCCGTGCTGTGTTTGATTTCGCCGCAAGCGGGCGTAAAGATCTAGCCTTGAAACTGCTAGAAGATGAAGTAGAGGAAGTTGATTTTCCGAGGTTTGAGGGGGTTATTGGGCAGGCTGTAGAATCCGACAAGCGCAATCGTCAGATTATCCTTGCTGAAACTCAAAATACACGCCAAACCTCTCGGTTTGTGTTGACCCTTTCTGCGTTTGGAATTCTTTCGTTGATTCTGTTACTAACTGCCTATCTTTCGGCCGACTTATTTATTCCTTTACAGGAGACGGAGGCAGCCTTAGATGACGTGGCACGAGGTAATTTTCAGCGTCGCCTAGATCAAGAGCGCCAAGATGAATTGGGTGCAATTAACCGCGCCTTTAATCGCATGATGGGGATGCTCGCTGAACGAAAACAGAGCATAGAACTGGCGAGTGTGGTGACTTCAGATCAAATCAACGGGTTACTCAATCAGACAAATTGGAGCAATGCACCTTCTCATCTCATCCTACACAGGTTGGTGTCAGAATTACGATCGCAATTCTCCCAATTTCAGACCAGCCCGATTAATGGCAATGGCAATGCTGCTGTTGCCATTGATCAATATCAAGTTCTCATGAGTCAGATTAATCAATTACTACAAATCGTTACCCGTGTGACTGAGTTTGGGTTTCCCTTAGACTTAAATCTGTCTTGTGCAGATATTCGCCTCCTGCTTCACGAGGTTTTGCTTCGGTTTCATGATGAGTTTGTCGAACGCAATATTAGCTTTGAGATTCGCATTGCCCCAGACGTGGAAAATGCGATCGTCGATCGACTAAAGCTACGTGAGGTCTTGGCTGAGTTAGTGCGTAATGCGCTCTCCGCCTTGCCCGAACGGGGCGGGCGTTTGGGCATCCGAGCCGCTCTAGACACCCCAGTTGCCGGAAAGGCCAAGCTTCTGATTGAAGTGGCTGACGATGGTACAGGGATGGAGCAGCCTCTAATCGAGCGGGCTTTTGTGGCGATCGAAAACTCCCAAAGCCGTCGCCCTAACGTGGGGCTGAAGCTTGCTAAAGACATTATTGAACAGCATGGCGGCGTGCTCAAAATTGACAGTAAACCAGGTGTCGGAACAATGGTTCAGATCCAGTTGCCTTGGCGTGAGGCATAACTTTCGTTTCAGACCTTTATCGCCATCCATCTTAGAAAAGTGGCTAGCAGCCACAGGAGATAAAAATGACCCTCAATATTTTGATTGCTCCTTCAGGATTCAAAGAAAGTTTAGATGCCGAACAAGTCGCCGATTGTATCGCGATCGGCATTCTGAGGGTTTTACAAGATGTTCGCATCCGCAAAGCACCCTTGGTAGACGGGGGTGAGGGCTTTACAAAAGCGTTGGTCGGGGCAACAGATGGCACACTCCACACCCTTCGAGTCACTGGGCCCGTCGGAGAACCTGTGGACTCCCATTTTGGCTTCCTCGGTGGGACTCGTCAAAAAACAGCAGTTCTAGAAATGGCAGCCGCCGCAGGGTTGCGCCTCGTCCCTCCTCGGATGCGAGATCCTCTGGTAACTACTACCTATGGAGTAGGTGAGTTAATTAAAGCGGCTTTAGAGGCGGGGGCAGAACGAATTTTGATCGGCTGTGGCGATTCTGGAACCAATGATGGCGGGGCCGGAATGGCGCAAGCCCTGGGCGTAAAGTTATTGGATGAAGCCGGGAATTCCTTAGGTTTGGGTGGTGGTGAATTGATCAAGCTTAAACAAATTGATTCATCTCAACGTCACCCTCGCCTGGATCAAGTTCAAATTGATGTGGCGTGCAACTGGCACAATGTTCTATGTGGGGAACAGGGAGTAGCACGGGTATTTGGGCCACAAAAAGGAGCATCACCAGAAACCGTTGAACAATTGGCACTGGCACTAGAATGCTATGCAACGGTGATTCAAAAAAAATTAGGAATTGATGTTAGAGAAATGCCTGGAAGCGGAGCTTCTGGTGGCTTAGGAACGGGATTACACGCTTTGATCGGGGCAACGCTCTATCCCCGCTATGAGATTGTCATGCAGTACCTCGAACTCGATAATTTGCTGCCAGAAGTCGATTTGGTGATCACTGCCGAGGGCTGTATTGACTATCAAACCCCACGGGGCAAAATTCCGGCTGAGGTGGCTCGACGGGCCAAATATCACGAATTGCCAGTCATTGCATTAGCAGGAAGCATTGGGCCAGGAGCCGAGGTAAATTTACAGCATGGCATTGATTATTTTTCTAGCATTTTGACGACTCCCTGCCAATTGAGTGAAGCGATCGCAGATGCTGCACCCCTATTAACCAATGCCGCCGAACAGGTGGCACGCTTAATCTTGGTGGGGCGGCAAATTCGACGCTGCACGATCGCCGGATGGTAATGATCCCCAAATTCAATAGTTCCCCGCGCCTTGGGACGTAAGAGATCCTAAAAAAATAGCTGTTCATACTTCGTCCGCTTGTGGCGGAGTCTTTGATTTTGAGTTCCCTAGCAAAGTTAAGTTGTGATGACAAAACCCACCTTTAAGATTACTGATCAATCCCATGCCGATGGCTTCAGGGTGCGGCTGGTAGAGTTTGAATTCTGGGTGGAGTGTGACGACTCCAGAGCAGTTTGTGGAGGCGGTGCAAGAAATTGAGGCGCAGCTTGTAGGATCGTTGCCTATTTTGATCAATGGTCGCGGCCCGGTGTGGGGCTATGGCATGTTGCTTCATGCGGCCCATCCAAGCCCGGCGATCGCGACCTACGACCCGCGCCTTGGTTATGTGATTGTCCAAACTCACGACGAGCGCTTTCAGCTAGGAAAAACGATTCACCTGTCATGAGCCATCCCCCCGCCCCGATCGAGTGATTGCCATCAATGAACCGCCGCATTTGGGCAAATCTGTTTGATGAACGGGATCGACGTGAGCACCTAAGCATTAGAATGGGTCGTTGAACAACTCAATGCACTTACGCATGTATAGATTTGCTGCCGCTTCGGAGAATGAACCTATTGTGTTTGGTTCTGCTCGCCCTGGGTATAGCAGCAAACAAGTCGCTGAGTGGATTGAATTTATGCTAAATCATGACATCAAGCGTGTCTGCTGTTTGCTTTCTGAATCTCAACTGACTCGCTATGCTAATCTGCTTGACCTTTACCGACAAACCTTTGGACTTGACCACCTCTGTTGGGCAGCGATCGAAGACTTTCACCTTGCCACTCCCGAAATTCTCATCCACCAAATTTTACCGTTCTTAGCCACCGCCAACCAGAATCATGAAAAGGTAGTGGTTCATTGCTCTGGCGGAGTTGGGCGCACTGGGCACGTTTTGGCGGCTTGGCTTGTAGCTGGACGAGGACTTTCTCACAAAGCCGCGATCGCGGCCGTCAAACAAACTGGAAAAAATCCCTATGAAGCAATCATTGCTGCCCCCTTCCAAGGTCGCAATCCGTGGAAAGTTGCTGCGGAACTCAATCTGCTGCTGGATGAATGTAATCGATTGAGAAGCGAGTTATGCTGCGTCAGCCTATAGATTTTGGTTTAGAAGGGTGTGGGGCTGCGCCCCCAGCCATCTACCCCTGCCAC
>JAAUOZ010000029.1 GCA_012034655.1 Leptolyngbyaceae cyanobacterium CSU_1_3
GCAATTTAAAAATTAAATATTTTGGAGCGGGGTGGCAGGGGTGAGATGGCTGGGGGCGCAGCCCCCACACCCCTTCTAAACCAAAATCTATAGGCTGACGCAGTATAGCAGGGGATTCCAAAGATTGCTCTGTTGAAATTCCTGCTTCAACGAGACAACTTATGCTCAACGGTTTCCCGCTCAACACAGCGATTACCCCTTCGGGGAAGAGCTACGCAATCGACTCTCCACAGGCGTTTTCTGCATCGGGTGCAGCAGTTACGATGTGCCCCACCGTACTGATTGCCTTATTCAAGATATTGATCGCGGCATTGTGGTCGCGGTCTGCCACATATCCACAATGCGGACAAATATGCGTTCTTTGACTCAACGCTTTCTTGACTCGTTCACCGCAGTTCGAGCAATCTTGACTCGTGTAGTGGGGCGCAACCGCAATCGTGACGACTCCAAACACCTTGCCAAAATACTCCAACCAACGACGAAACTCACCCCAGGCGGCATCGCTAATCGACTTCGCTAGATGACGATTAGTGACCAGATTGCGAATCTTCAAGTCTTCATACGCCACGAGGTCATTAGACTTCACTACGCACCTTGCCAATTTACAGGCAAAGTCTTTACGCTGGCGTTGAACTTTCAGATGCGCTCGACCCAAACGATTCACCGCTTTTCTGCGGTTTGCAGACCCTTTCTGCTTGCGAGACACTTGGCGTTGAACTCGCTTCAGGCGTTGTTCCGCCTGGCGAAGATGACGCGGATTCTCCACTTGGTTGCCGTCACTATCGGTCAAGAAATGAGACAAGCCCACATCCAACCCAACGGTGTGACGGGTCGGCTCCCGTTCCTCATTCCGCTCGACATCCACACAAAACTGAACATAGTAGCCGTCACTGCGCCGCACCACTCTGACTCGATTGATTTGGTCGATCGGGTAGAAGTGCAGGTCACGAGTGCCCCACATCCTGAACTGTCCTGCCTTGAATCCATCGGTGAAGGTGATGAATTGTCGGCAGTCAGACAGCTTCCAGCCTGTGGTTTTGTATTCCACGCTGGCACGGGTTTGATGCCGTTTGAATTGGGGGTAGCCCTTCTTGCCGGGAATCTGCTTTTTGCAGTGCTCGAAGAAGCGAGAAATGGCAGACCAGGCCCGTTCGGCATGAGCTTGACGAGCTTGCGAGTTGAGTTTCTTGCACCAGGGGAACTCAATGTTTGCCGCCAGATCTTTGCAGAGTTTGTACAAGTCGTATTTGTTCACGCCCCGGTTGTCCATCCAGTATCGCAGACAAGAGTTTTGGACAAACTGTGCGGTGCGGATTGCTTCATCGAGCAACTCGAACTGCTGTGTTTCGCCCTTGAGTTTTGCCTCCAATACCAACATGTTTACGCGCTACTCATCCACGTAACTAATGCAAGTGTATCACAACGGTGCGTTGAAAGTTCTGAGAGAGTGGCGATTCCTCACCGACCCCATTGCGAAGCTCTAGCCGAAGGCGTTCCGCTGGCTCAACTCCGTTTTCGCAGTGCTCAAGGGGTCGGTTCGTCGCTGCCCTGCCTTTCATCCCGCTGCGCCAAGCGGCGTACCGCTATGGCGGGGGCATTCCCGGCGAATTAGGTAATTTACGATCGTCCCTCCAATAAAAGCTAGCTACTAATCTGAGCGATCTCTAGAAGAGCGCTTTTCTCGCCCTTGAACCTTCTGCAACCAGCGAGACAACAGCCCCACCACCACGCCTGGCTGCTCTAAATGGGGCAAGATTCCCGTGTCTGGCACAACCTGAAACTCTTGCACCGCCTGCGGATTCAACGCTGCCAACCGCTGACCCAATTCTACATTGGTAAATTGAGCTTTTTCGCCCCAGAGAATGGCCGTCGGTATGGTCAGTTGTGCCATATATAGGGACAGATCAAAATATAAGTCGCCCCTCAAAAACGCCAGGGCAGAATATTCAGCGTTGGGCTGTTGGGCAGATTCTAGGTAGGCGGCGATCGCCTCATTGGTCAGTCGATCGCGATCCACAAACAAAAACTGCTCCAGAAAGTTACGGACGGCCGGTTCATTGGTAGCCCCGATCGCGTAGATTAGCTTATCTAACATCGGTGTGCCAATGATTTGTAAGGGGATGCGTCGCCCTGCTTCTTGCCCAAAATCCGCAAACCCAGACGGACAGACGAGACAGAGCGATCGTACCAATTTTGGCTGGTGAACGGCGAGACGAACGGCGATCGCCCCCGTCAGCGACGATGCCACCAGAGTGATGGGTTCTGAAAATTGTGCCATCAACTCGGCGATCGTGTCCAAGTAATCTTCAACTTTGTAGTCACGGGTCGGATGCGCCGATCGTCCCCAGCCAATCAAGTCGGGGGCAATCACCTGATGGCTATTAGCAAAGGCTGCATAAACCTTTGACCATTCATAAGCAGATGAGCCGCCCCCAAAACTGTGCAGAAACATGAGGGTTGGGTGGGCAGCGGCGATCGTCCAGGGTTCCCCCAGTCGGTGTGTAGTAGGCGATCGTCCCCAAGGAGGTTTCTACCAACTTTTGCCCAAACCCTGGCGGCTGAAATTTAACCATCTCCCGCTCCTAATAATCTGACTCGTTCTTATAGATTTTTGTCTAAAACCCGTCTCAAGCAAAGCGTTCTAGCCACTGGCACAATTCAACAGGAAGGTCTCGGCGCGATCGCTCTGCAATCTGAATGCACACATGACGAGTACTAGCTTGACAAATGGGACGCTCTCCCTCAGTTAAACAAATCTGATAAGAAATTTCAAATTCGTGATTGCTAGCAGCATGGGGAGTCAGTTGAATTACTAAGCGATCGCCACAATGCAACGGACGAAAAAAATCGACCTCTGCATGAACGATCGGAACGGCAACTCCAGAACCCTGAAAGAATACTTTGAGATCAAGCCCGGCTACCATCAAAGATTCTTCATAGGCTTCGTGGCAGATTGCTAAAACGTTTGCAAAATAGACCACACCCGCCGCGTCGGTGTCTCGAAATCGAACGGTTCTCTGATGAATAAATGGCATCTACGACGATCCAAAAACTGCCAAATCTGAATGCAGAAAATCGACAAACTGCCGTGCTGTTCTGCCCGATCGCCCATTGTGTCGAGTTGCCCACTGCAAGGCTTGATGCTCTAGCGCCTCGGAGGGGAGGGCAATGTTTGCCTGCTCTGCCAGGTGACGAATCATTTTTAGGTAAGCGGCTTGGTCAGGCGGCTCGAAGGTCAACGTCAGACCAAAGCGATCGCTAAACGACAACTTTTCCTGCACCGTATCCCAGGTGTGTACTTCGTCGGCATCCTTGGGGCGCGGTCGATCGTCAAAAAATTCTCGAATCAAATGCCGCCGATTGGATGTAGCATAGACCACAACATTCTGCGGACGAGCGGTGAGATTGCCTTCTAAAACAACCTTCAGCGCTTTGTAGGCATCATCATCTTCTTCAAAGGATAAATCATCTACAAAGATCACAAATTTTTGGGGCAAATCTCGCACCTGTTCTGCGATCGTAGACAAATGCTTTAATTCAGATTTTGCAACTTCAATTAAACGCAAATTGCGATCGCCAAACTTGTGCAGCAGCGACTTAACTAGCGAAGATTTCCCCGATCCGCGACTGCCGTAGAGCAAGATATGCAAGGCAGAATTTCCTGATAGCAAAAATTCGGTATTCTTGAGAATCATCTCTTGCTGAGATTCATATCCAACCAGGTCAGCCATTTGCACAGGGTCGGGATGGGCAACCGCCACCAGTTTCTCATGCTGCCAGCGAAAGGCTCGATATTCAGCAAAAATTCCAGTGCCAAACTGACGATAATAGTCTGCCAAATCTCCTAAAGCATCTGCCCAATTTTTCAGGGATTTGAGTCGATTTTTGATCGGAAAACTAGCTTTTTTAAGAGAACTTTTAGGTTCTAAATTATCAGCCCAGGGAATTAATTCTTCAGAAAGCTTCACTTGTTTGTTAACCCATTTGCAAACCTGATTGCTATTGCATGAATAGAGCATTTGTAGCGATCGCAGGTCTCGTTTTACTGCCTGAATGAGTGCCGGAGGCAAATGGGCTAAACTCCTATGTTGCACCTGACGAGCAAAAGAATTGTCGGTGGCGAGAAGACGATCCAGCAAATAGTCTTGCCAGCCCTGATTTCGATTTGCCAACGCCTCAAACCAGCGACCATAGCTTTTTAGAGACTCAGAAGAATCTTCCTCGATCGCCTGCAACATTTCTAAAAATGCCTGCCCCACCTGATCGCCAAGCATCTCTCGATAGATCAGCAAAGACTGCACCTGGTAGAGAATTTGCGCGGGGCTGAGTTGATTTTTTTCATGGATTAGAGATTTAACCAAGCCAGCACAACCTTGGGAGCCGGTAAAATTACTACTAGCAGAAACGCTAGAATCAACAGCCCCAAAAGGTCGCGGGCATTATCTAATTCAGTTACGTCATTGAGTGCGGGTTCGTCGGTTGCCGGAAGCAGCAACAGCAAAATTGCCCACACCAGCAAGTGCTGTTGAGCAAACGCCAACGCCAGAAACAATAGGCGAGAGACCTGAGCGATCGCCGCCCCCGTCCGTTGCCCAAACATGGCGTGCACCATTCGCCCCCCGTCTAACTGTCCTACGGGCATCAAGTTAAAAGCAGTAAACACCAGCCCAATCCAGCCTGCCACACCGACAGGATGTAGCCCGATCGCTTTCTGGGCGACCAACTCACTTCCCAGGGTTAGCTTACCAAACAGCGCCAGCAGCAACGAAAATCTAGGATTCAACGCTTGAAAGTCAAATAGACTGGGCTTCTGCGGCAAACTGACCACGGTTGAGTGATCTAATCCCCACAGCAAAAGCGCCAGGGCAATCACCAGCCCAGCGATCGCCCCCACTACCCCTACATCAAACAATGCCTTGCGATTGGGAATGGGCGATCGAATCTGAATAAATGCCCCCACCGTCCCCACGGGCAACAAAGGCAAGGGGATAACGGGAATAAAGTAGGGCAAGGTTGCCGCGATCTGGTGGCGGCGAGTCGTCCAATAATGCCCTGCCGCACGAAGGCTAAAAAAGCTCATCAGCGCGATCGCATAGGGCAACCCCAGGGGCAATACCGACAGTTCTGTATCTAGCGTCTTGCCTATAATTTGCAGCCCCGCCAGAGTTGTGGTGAAGAGCGTCATTGCGGCCAGCCCGATCGCAATACCCGGACGAGCCAGCGTTTGGCGACCCTGCTTTTCTTCTGGCTTTTCTTCTGAACTAGCGTGAGGATTGGGAACTAGGGCAAAAAATGGCTTGTTGTTGGGGCCATCTTGAAACACCACAAAGAAGCGATCGCCAAATTTTGCCTCCACATTTTCGCGAATCGTCTTATAAGCCACTTCTGGCGTAGTTCGCAACTGCCCTCGACAAATCACCGCCTGCGGACGGTACTCAAAGTTTTGCAAATAGTAAACCGACCAGGGAAAGCAAGTTTGCAGACTGCTTTCTTCTGCCTTATTAATCGGACGCAGCGCCGACGGCTCAACCTGAGAATCGCTAGGTGTTTCACTGTTTTGGGTCTGCCCCGGTGTTCCTCCCTCCACCGTCGAAGTCGAAGAAATTCGCCCGCGCTGAATCAAGTACAAATAGAGCGACAGACAGAGCACAAACATCAAAATCACTAGCTCCGGCGGCATGGGTCGCTGTCCCCGGAATGCCAACGTCCACCCCACGAGAGAAAAGGCAGGCAGCATGGCAACAAACCACAACGCCCAAACAGGAGTCCGAGTGATGCCCGTCACCCTTTGCACAATAAAATAAGTAATCAGTCCTAGTAAGAGTAGCCAGATCATGCGCTAAATTTAGGGGTTTGTGAGGCAGTGGGTCTGCGAATGCCGTTCTAAAGATTTTGACCCTGTGGAATCGATCGTAGCGCTCATCCGTTGACGCTTTGAGAGCAAAAATTAGAGAAGCGCTGAGACCTAATATTCTATTGGCATTCGTTCGCAGCGTTCCAGATCTGGCAAGATCAACAGGCTTTGTTTTCTGCCCTTACCCCGTAAGCGAGCGTTGAATGACTCAAGATCCACTTTCCTCAGAGTTTTCTGATGCTTCCTCATCACTCTTTCAGCCTAGCTCAACTGTGCAAAAGCCGACATCCTCTAAGCAGCCTCGGCTTGTTTTAGAGGGCTACACTGTCTCTGAGCCACCGACTATTTTTGCATTTCCACCCAACCGAGACACCCTGGGTGGCACGGCTTATTTAATGGTAGAAAAGGACGATCGCCCCCACAGCAATCTCTTGATAGACTGTCCCGCTTGGGATGAGACAAATCAGAACTTTCTCCAAACCAAGGGGGTGCGCTGGTTGGTGATCACCCATCGAGGTGGACTGGGAAACGTGCCCGCCATCCAGCAGGCGTTGGGCTGCGAGGTAGTAATTCAAGAGCAAGAAGCTTATTTGCTGCCCAACCTGAGCGTGACGAGCTTTCATCAAGAGTTGACGCTCAATGCTGACAGTCGTGTGATTTGGACTTCTGGGCACTCTCCAGGTTCATCCTGTCTCTATCACCGCCACGGCGGCGGCATTCTATTTTCGGGTCGGCATTTGCTGCCCGATCGCCACGGCTACCCTGCCCCCCTCAGAACTGCCAAAACCTTTCACTGGCCGCGCCAAATTCGCAACGTGCAGAAACTGCTGGATCAGTTTACGCCTGAAACCCTGCGTTTTATCTGCCCTGGCGCAAGTCTAGGATTTTTGCGCGGCAAACAGACGATCGATCAGGCCTACGCCAAACTAACCCAACTCGATTTGCAGACGTGTTTGCAAACTCAACCACTGCTCTAAGCTAGGAAGGCGGAATGATGGATCAGTCGAGACCCGGTATCTAGCTGGCTTTCATTTCACCCCACTGCTCTAACAAGGTAAACAATTTACCGTTTCAGATCATCATTCGCTCTAGGGCGTGGGAGTCAGGAATGCACAGCGTGTCACGATCGCGCACAATCAACCCTTTTTTCTCTAACTTGCTCAAAACTCTTGTGACTGTCTCTCGTGCCAGCCCACTGAGACTACTCAGTTCTCGATGGGGCAAATTAGGAATCTCTGTACCGTTGGGGCCGCGCTTGCCCTGACCATCCGCCAAAAATAACAAAATATCCGCCACCCGCGACGTACTATCTGACTCACGCAACCGCAGCCGCCGATTTACCTGACGCAGCCGCCGCGCCATCAGTTGAGCAAGACGAATGCCAGCCTGGGGTTCAGAATTGAGCAACTGGACGAAATCTTGAGCGGGCATATTGCCGATCACCGTGGGCGCAAGGGTGATTACATCGGTCGATCGAGGCACTTCATCCAACGGAGCCATCTCCCCAAACAGTTCCCCGGTTCCCAGAATGTTGAGCGTGACTTCTTTGCCATCCAGGTTATAAGTCCGAATCTTGACCCAACCACTCAAAATAAAATAAACAGAACTTCCCCAATCGTTTTCTAGCAAAATCACCTGATTGGAGGGGTGGGTTCGCATGACGACATGAGAAACAGCCTTCTCGATCGCCGCATCAGGCAACCCCTCAAAAAAGGAGGATGACCGGATCGATACATTGGAGTTGTGATCGCGATGCGTATACCAATCTTCCATTGAGGTTCTGTTCTAAAAGAGTTCAAGCCATCTGAGTTGAAGAAGCGACGCTAGAAAATTTAAGCTAGTAAAGTTTAATGAGATCACTGTCTCTTTGCCTAAGATCGTTAAAGAGCTTTACTAACAAAAACCTGCCTGATTTGTGCAGGGTATGAACTGCACTTCAATTTATACAGTGATTCTACCCCCCTGACGACATTTACCATTTTGAGATAGAACGCACAAAAAATATTCTGTTCTAATGCTCTCACCAGGTGTCTCAATCAGGTATGTCTGTGCCAGCCAACCGTCATCATAGCCTAAAGCTCATTAAACACTAGATGAGGATCAAGAACAGGCAATTGCACTGAACTTAACTCACTTAATGATCAGGTAGCTCACTATTTATCTGCGGCAATCTTGCTGAATGCCCCCTAGATGTCAAGCGTTTAGTGCTACTTTAGACACTTTAACCCTGCAACACTTAACTATTAATTGATGAGAATCATTTGCCCTTATTAAATATTATTAGAAAGTAAAACTGACTAACTTGAAGAAAGCTCGTCCGAGGGAGAAGCACGATCGAGCCATAAACTATCCTGATAGATGAATAGATGGCTGTTACCTGAATCAGGATGATTTGGCTCAAAAGCCAGATGCGGGTACGCTCTAGATGGGCAACCTAAATCTAAGCGAAATCGCTCCGTGCGATCGCAGCGATTTCATCCGGTTAGTTTTGCCAAACCTTTAGTCAAGGATTCGATCGTGACTTCCCAGAAGGATCAAACTCAGGCCCTCATTGACGAGATTGATGGTTCTCTACAAAAAGTGATTTCCCGTCTCCCTTGGGCTGCAAGCGGCCAGATCACGCAACAGCGCCACCTCTTGCAGCGCATTCGTAGCTATCTGGTGATGCAGCAACGATCGCTCGTCCGACAACAGCGCCCCTCCGATCCCTCTGAGGTCACTGCAAAACAGGTCATGCAGTCGGTTGTGCAAGATATGAACGATCTGCGCTCTAGTTTGCTCAAACCTTTGCAGTCTGAAGTGGCAACTTTAACGCAGCAAAGGGGCGCTCTAATTCGCGAGATCCGCCAGCTAGAAGCACACCGACAAAGCTACCTGCTAGAGCAAACGCCTACGATCGTCCCCGCCCAAAACACGGAACAGTTGCAGAAAGCTCACGAGCAGACTGACCAGGTTCTCACGACGCTCGATACCACCCTGAGAGTCGTCTTTGAGTCGCTACAGCAAGACATTCAAGCCTATCAAGACTCCCTTTCTCAAGGACTCGACAAGCTACATGGGCTGGGGCAACAGGGGGAAGTTATGTTTACAACCCTGGTCAATCGGCTGGCAGAACAGCTAGGGCGAGAAGCCTCCACCTATCTTCACTCTCAGACATCCCCAGACTTACCAGAAGCTAAGATCGATCCCCAAAGGTCTCTACCCAGAAACTCAACCGAATCTGCTAAGATTTCGCTGCCCTACCCTGGCACAGAAATGTCTACAGGTCGCTCCGAAGGGATCGTCCCTCAGCCACCCGAAGCTCCCTCAAATCCGCCTGACCCTTCAGAGACAATCAGCACACTGACTGAGCTTCTAGAACAACTATCGCCCGAAGCCAGCCCGCCGCCCCATGTGATTTCGGTAATGCCTCCCGCGATCGACCCCACCTCCGGTATGCGTCCGTCAGATATACGAACGCTGGCAGAAGCAACCTATACCCCAGACGAAAATCTGCTGCCGCCCCCGATTGCTGAGAGTGCCGAAGTCTGAGCCCCTAAAACTTGACTCAACGACGCTCAACCAACTCAGCCAAGACCTCTCTAACCTCGATCGGGTCGAGGATGTATCCGCCTCGGTTGAACCTCCAGCCCCGCGCGCCGCCAAGCACAATTCGATTTTTAACCTGGAAGGAATGGACGATTTATTTGTGGAAGATCCTCCCCGCTAAACCTGAACCACAGGGCGTAATGCAGTGCTCGGCCGAGCACTGCATTACGCACAAATATCAGATCTTCACAAAAGTCTCAGGCAGTTCAAAGATTGAGCAAATGCACAGGTTTTCGCTAACACTGGGCAGGTGCGGGTGAATATAGTGGTTTGGTGAGGTCAACCTTTGAGAAAACCGGCTGCAACCTGTGATTACGACCACTGAGATTCCTTCACCTCTGTATTCTGCTTTGCTTGAACGCGCTAAGGACATAAACGTTTCTGCTTCAGAATTGCTGACCCCGATCGAGGCAGAACCCCTCCATCCCTCTGTCAGCAGCAAAATCAAACGACTGATTGATATCGTTGGAGCGCTGGTTGGCTTGTCGATTACAGCCCTGATTGCCATCCCAGTCGCGATCGCCATCCAAATTGATAGCCCCGGCTCCGTCTTCTACAGTCAGACGCGCTGCGGAGTGAAGGGTCGCCCCTTCCGCATCTGGAAATTTCGCTCAATGGTCAATGACGCAGACCAACTCAAGCACCTCGTCAAAAATCAAGCTAAGGGCAACATCTTCAAAAGCAAGAATGACCCACGCATCACCCGCATCGGCGCATTTCTCCGTCGCACCAGCTTAGATGAGCTTCCTCAGTTTTGGAATGTGCTCAGAGGCGAGATGAGTATGGTTGGAACTCGCCCCCCTACCCTAGATGAAGTCAGTAAATATAAGCCTCACCACTGGCAACGCCTCAACGTCAAACCTGGCATTACTGGCGAGTGGCAAGCTAACGGTCGATCGACCGTCACCGACTTTGAGGACGTTGTAAAGCTCGATTTGGCCTATCAGAATAAATGGTCGGTCAGCTACGACCTGCAACTGATTTTGAAAACAATTTGGGTCGTTCTCAACAAGCACGGTGCTTGCTAGAAGCAGACCAACCAGCTTACCTCCAAGCTCAAGTTGAATTTTTGGGATAATCCTTTGCGGATTGTCCCTATTTTTTTATGCTTAAGGCGATGCCGTTTGCTCTCGCTTTATGAATTTGCCCACCTGGATTACGATCTCTCGTCTATTTGGAGTACCTTTTTTACTCTATGGACTGCAACACCCAACCCCTGACGTGCGCTGGATCATGGTCGGGGTTTTTCTGCTAGCAGCCGGGACAGATTGGCTAGACGGCTACCTAGCGCGAAGGTTGAACCAGGTGACAGATCTGGGCAAATTTCTAGATCCCCTGGTTGACAAACTGTTGGTTCTAGCTCCCCTCATATCGCTGGTTGAGTTACGAGAGATCCCAGCTTGGGGCGTGTTTATGATTTTGGCGCGGGAGTTAACGATCGCGGGCTGGCGGATCGATCCCAGTTTGCAGGGCAGTCCCGCGATTCAAGGGGCAAACCTTTGGGGCAAGCTCAAAACAGTTAGCCAGATTGTGGCGATCGCCCTGCTCATCGCACCCCTGCCTGATTTGTGGCAGCCCCTCTCCTTGATTGCCTTCTGGTTGTCTGTAGCGTTGACCTGGATCTCAGGGGCGATTTATCTGCTTCCAAAGCAAGTCAGAAGCTAGGGGGATGGAGATCGGTAGTTCCAAAAATAGTCGGCGATCGGTCTGTTGGTTTGGGTTACGAATACCTGGGGTGGATTGAGCAAAACGAGAGACTGCGAGAATTTGCGATTTTTGGGCATTCGTCTCGCCACTCGGCTGGGAATGCCATCTCCATAAATGATGTGTCCTTGACCTGCCAAGACAATCACCTGCGTTTGAGCATTCGCCAGGAGAAATCGACTAATTTGCTCAGCCATCGTCTCATCCCAGAGAACTTGAGCCACAAAGAAGCGATCGAACCCTTTGCTATTGCCCTTACCCTGGTGCATCTCCTGATAAATTTGGCGAATTCGCTCCCGATAAACTTCCGGTTCCGCTCGAATCTCAGAAACTGGAGGGATGAACCTGCGATCCTCAAAAGTCAAACTTTCTAACCCACCACGGGCAACTTTTCGAGTGACTTCTGATGGCGTATTCAGTGCAATTACGGTTAAGCGATTCGCCTTGGCAAATCTTAAAATGGGAGCATAATACTCCCAGGGAAAGCCCCAGCGCTGCTCGTATTGGCTCAGTTCTTGCAGTTGAGATTCTGTAATTTCGCCTGCCAAATAGCGATCGAGCACCGACTGATAAGGACGCTGAAACATCTCCAGTGCGATCGCCAGATTAGGGTTCAGGCGATGCAGCGCTCGAATGATTTCAAGTTGTCCCCGGTGATCATCGGCCCGATCGTGGTTTTCACCCAAATACACGACACTCGCCTGGGCAAGTTTCTTGAGAATCATTTGGGGATCATAGGACTGGCTTTGAGGACTCGATACAGAAACGTCGGGGGGCAAGGGAAGGCGTTTGGGCATAAATGGGTGGTGTGCACCATAGAGTTATCCCTAGTGACCATGCCCATGATGCGAGTAGGAAGTGTTTTATCATGCTTTATATTTTGTGGCGTAATCGGCTCTATGACAGGGTATATCTGACCACTCTAGGCATCTGTAGCTCATTTCGCATCAGTCTTTGCTGCCTTTGCTACCCTCATCACTTTGGACTTTAGAGTTGCGATTTTAGATTCTAAAAATTCTGATGACAAGAAGGGTCTAAAGAAGCCTCTGCCGCCCTGGATGCTTTCGCTCTAGATTCTTGAGTTAGGTAATTCTTTGATTAGATAATAAAGCATACTATTGTCTCTCATCCTTTTCCCCTATGCGATCGGAAATTCTGAAGCCCCTGCCCAAATTGTCTGCAAAAGTAGCAGAGGATCGGTAAAAATCATATTTTTCAGCCATCCTGCTTAGAACTATTTTTGGACTTAGCTGAAGAATGTGTGTCAAAATGTGAAGCGTGTGGATAACCTCTTCTCTTACCAACGTTCTCGCTCCGACTGCTGTTGCCCTAGGAAATTTTGATGGCATTCATCAAGGGCATCTGCAAGTCATTGCACCTGTCATGAATGACGACTCGCAAACCCGTGCGACTGTCGTGAGCTTTTCGCCCCATCCCAAAGAGTTTTTTACGGGCCAGCCCCGCAAACTGCTGACTCCCCATTCTGAGAAAGCCTTGCAATTAAGCACGATCGGTGTCGAGCAATTAGTGCTTCTGCCTTTTAATCGAGAGTTGGCGGCTCTTACCCCTCAGCAGTTTGTCGAAGAAATTCTGATCAGGCATCTGCAAGCAAGACGGGTGAGCATTGGGCAAGATTTTCGGTTTGGCTGCAAACGAGCCGGAACGGCGACAGACTTACAGGCGATTGCCAGTGATTATGGAATCGAGGTCACGATCGTGCCGCTCTTAACCTTTCAAGGGGTTCGTATCAGCAGTTCTGCAATTCGCGAGGCGCTGCAATCGGGAGACTTGCACGGAGCCAATCGAATGCTGGGGCGGGCGTATTGTTTGGTGGGTGAAGTGGTGCAAGGGCAGCAGTTGGGGCGGACGATCGGCTTTCCGACCGCAAACTTGCAGCTACCGGCCGAGAAGTTTATTCCCAAGCAAGGCGTATATGCAGTACGGGTCTCCGGAACTGGCATCGATCGAGAACTGGGCGTGATGAATATTGGCAATCGCCCGACTGTGAATGGGGTAAAGCAGACGATCGAAGTTCATCTGCTCGACTGGTCAGGAGATTTGTATGGACAAACACTCACCGTGGAGTTAAAGCAGTTCATCCGCTCAGAACAAAAATTTAACTCCTTAGACGATCTAAAATCTCAGATCCGAGCAGATTGCGACACCGCCAGAACCCTGCGAGTTGCTGTCTCTTAGAATTGCCTTTCTAGTCTGGCCATCCTGAGTATCATGAACAAAGTTCTTCAGGGACGAGAAGCCACACATGAGAGAGCGCATTGAGCAACTGACCCAAAATTTGAGCCAAACGATCGTCGGTAAGTCTGAAGCCATTCGCCTCGTCTTAGTGGCGCTGCTTTCGGGGGGACACGCCCTGCTGGAAGATGTGCCAGGCGTTGGAAAAACCCTATTAGCGAAGTCGCTAGCCAAGTCGATCGCCGGACGGTTTCAACGGTTGCAGTGCACACCCGATTTGTTGCCGACGGATGTGACAGGCACTAATATCTGGAACCCGCGATCGGGCGAGTTTGAATTTATGGCAGGACCCGTGTTTGCAAACATCCTGTTGGCCGATGAAATCAACCGAGCCACGCCCCGCACCCAGGCTGCTTTGCTAGAAGTGATGGAAGAACAGCAGGTGACAGTGGATGGCAACTCGCGCAAGGTTCCCACTCCATTTTTTGTGATTGCTACCCAGAACCCGATCGAATACCAGGGAACCTTTCCGCTTCCCGAAGCGCAGATGGATCGGTTTGCCCTCTCTCTCTCGCTGGGATACCCGACAGAACTGGAAGAGTTGCAGATGTTGCAACGCCTGCAAATGGGGCATACCGTGCAAGAACTTCAGCCCTGCGTCACCCTGGCAGACGTGCAAGAACTCCAGCGACGTTGCCGACAGGTCAACGTTGAGACTTCGGTGCAACAGTATATTTTGAACCTGGTACGAGCCACCCGGCAGGACGAAGAAATTACCTTGGGGGTGAGTCCCAGAGGGGCGGTTGCGTTGCAAAGAGGCGCTCAAGCATTAGCCTTTCTGGAAGGCAGAGATTATGTGATTCCTGATGATGTGAAAGAACTTGCGCCCCATGTGTTGTCCCATCGGATGATTCCGGCGGGAGGGCGCAGAGCCAGAGGAATTGTCGATCGCCTGCTGCGCTCGATCGCGATTCCTTAAATTAGGGGTTCATCGTTTTTTCTCTGCACATGTAGATAAGATTTATGGCGCTAGGTAGACTGGGGGCGCGGGATCAAGAAGCGCCCTTTTGGTAGACACAGATGCCTTGCTTTTAGAAATGCAGCGATCGAGAACCCCAAAAAACACGCAGATTAGGGAGTTAGGGTCATATTTTTATGAGAATCAAAGTTCTTCAAACCACAATCTTTAAGCAGTCTTCAAACGATTCCTCGAAGCTGCCGCCTCAAGACAAAGTGACGATCGAAAGGGGCAAAGTTTTAAACATCCACTCGTGGAAGCCCGTCGATCGCAACCACTTGAAAATTGCGATTGTCGATGGCTTTTTGGGCGTGCCACCGCGTAATACCTGGTTTGTGTATATGCCCCATGTGCAGTTGTTGAACAGTCAAGGGCAGACCATCTCGACGGCGCGATCGCCGTCTTTTCCCATCTCTGTGCCGCCATTGGGTCTGCCCGCGACAAAATCTCTAGGTGTGCCTTACCATACCCAGCTTAACAATGCTGAGAATCCCGGTGGGGCTTGTAACGTCACCTGTTTTGCAATGGTGATGCGCTACTTCAAAATTCGCCAGCGCACGAACGCCGTCCAGTTAGAGGATGAGCTATATCGCTATATGGATGTGAAAGGTCTGAGTCGCCACGACCCTCAAGATCTGTCAATCATGGCAGCAGATTATGGGTTAAAGAATGATTTGACGCTACAAGGCCGCATGTCGGATATTCGCAAGGCGATCGCCGAGGGCCGTCCTTGTATCATTCACGGCTACTTCACCAGTTTTGGGCACATTATTGTGCTGCGCGGCTACGACAGAACAGGCTGCTTTGTGAATGATCCCTTCGGCGAGTGGACAGCCTACGGGTATCGCAAAGATCTATCAGGAGAAAATTTACACTACTCCTATAACCTGATCCAACGGGTCTGCTCCCCTGAAGGCCCCAATTTTATGTGGCTCCATCGTCTCTCTAGAGCGTAAGGTTTGCTATCCCAAAGCCTGGCAAACTCTAACTTTGGGACAGCCTCACCCTTTACTCGACTTTGTGACTCAACCTTAAGTTTGATCGTTTGTGGCAATGCTGATGTTGCGAGGTTGATCGCACCCCTCAAGCACTGACGGTCAGGCTACCCGGATCGCCCAAGCTGCCCTGTAGCTTCACGCCGCGCTGATTTGCCTCTAAGTGGCGGACAATTTTGTAGATTGCCTCAATGCGATCGGGGGCGTTTGCCTTGAGAGCGAGAGTTGCCAGAGGCAGTGGAGTCCCTTCTTGCTGCAAAACTTCCACCACTTTGCGCTGAAGATCAAGAACTGCGGCCGCCGCCTTTTTGCCCGCCTCGACCCCTGGCTGGTGATAGGCGTTGACATTCACGAGGAAGCCGTAGAGTCCGACAGCCCTTTCGTAGAGGGCAATCAGCGCACCCACGTTGTGAGCCGTTACTTCAGGAATGGTGAGAGTGACAGAATCGCGGTGATTTTCATAGAGCGCCTGGCATGTGCCCTGAAGCAGCCCAGATAGATAGTCACCAGAGGTGACACCAGGTTCGACTTCGATGGAGGAGGTGTGGCGATCGTGCAGCACTTCAATAAAGGTCAGAAAAAAATTGGGAACCCCTTCTCGCAACTGTTGCACGTAGGCATGTTGGTCAGTCGAGCCTTTGTTTCCGTAGACCGCAATACCCTGATAAACCGTGTTGCCATCTAGATCCTTTTCTTTGCCCAACGACTCCATCACCAACTGTTGCAAATAGCGGCTAAACAGCAGCAAACTGTCTTTGTAGGGCAATACCACCATGTCTTTTTCGCCTTTGCCATTGCCTGAGAAGTACCAGGACAACGCCAAAAGGGCGGCGGGGTTGCCCTTAACCTGAGGCTTACGAGTGGCAATATCCATTTCTTTTGCCCCCGCCAGCATTGCCCGAATGTCGATCCCCTGAAGGGCCGCAGGAACCAGCCCAACGGCTGAAAATTCTGAGGTGCGTCCGCCCACCCAGTCGTGCATTGGGAAGGTAGTGAGCCAGCCTTGAGCGTTGGCAATCTGATCCAAATTGCTGCCTCGTCCGGTGATGGCAACGGCCTGTTTGCCAAAGTCTAGATTCCGTTCGGCATAGGCGTGTTGAACTTCGATCATGCCGTTTCGAGGTTCGGGTGTGCCGCCCGATTTGGAGATCACTAAGACGAGGGTGCTGTTGAGCCGATCGCTCACTTTTGCCAGGACACGATCGATCCCAGCCGGGTCAGTGTTGTCGATGAAATGAATGGCTAGTGGCGGCAAATCGGGTGATAGCGCTTCTGCCACAAATTCGGGGCCAAGGGCCGATCCACCAATGCCGATCGACAAAATATCGGTAAACTTTGGGGCCTGGGGAGGGGAAATTTCCCCTGAGTGAATTTTTTTGACAAACGCTTCAATATTTTCCAGCGTTTCTACAATGTCTTGCTTGAGTTCGGTATCCGGTGCTAATTCTGGATCGCGCAGCCAATAGTGCCCGACCCTGCGGTTTTCGTCAGGGTTGGCGATCGCCCCAGCTTCTAGCGCCGCCATGTCTTGAAAGGCTTGCTCAAATTTGGGGGTGAGTTGCTCAACGAAGCGATCGTCAAATCGCATCCGGCTGACATCCAGATAGAAGCCCAGACCCGCGTGATAGTAAAGCCATTCTTGATAACGTTGCCAGAGTGCAGCAGCATCCATAAAATTCGTTCCCTTTGTTTTCCAGCATTGTCTCATCTGCCACTGAACAGTGTATCTATGGGAGCAGAAAGGGGCGTGAAACTGGCAGGGGAAATTTAAGGTTAGTGAAGCATGGGCAGCGAACCCTGTAACGTTTTCATAACGTGGATGCGATTGCTCTAAACCAAATGGGAGACTGGGAAACACAAAGTGAGCAAGCTTTGTGAGCAAGCTTTGTGAGTAACTTTGTGAGTAACTTTGTGAGTCGCTTTCTGGCAATAATTAGGAGTTTTGTGAATGACCACTAGGACGATCGAGCGTGTCCCCAGAAAGCTCTGGTTTGCGGCGATTAAGCCTCCTATGTACAGTGTGGCAGTGATGCCAATTTGGGTGGGGTCTGCTGTCGCCTTTGCAGAAACAAGCCATTTTAATTCCTCAATCTTCTTTACATTTTTAGTCTCTGCCATTTTGATTCTTGCCTGGGAAAATCTCAGCAATGATGTGTTTGACTCAGAAACAGGCGTGGATGTCAATAAGAAAAATTCCCTGGTCAATATGACGGGTAATAAATCGCTGATTTTTTGGATTGGCAACCTTTGTCTGGCACTGGGCTTGGTGGGGATCGGCTCGATCGCTCTCCAGCAAGAAGATTGGACGGTGATTGGGTTGATTTTGCTGTGCTGTGGAATCGGCTACATCTACCAAGGTCCGCCATTTCGCCTTAGTTACAAAGGGTTGGGTGAGATTCTCTGCTTTTTTGCCTTTGGGCCGCTGGCTTTTTCGGCGGCATACTATAGCCAGACGCAAGCTTGGTCAAGCGTGAGCATGGCGGCATCGGTGGTAATTGGCATTGCCACCAGCTTGATTTTGTTTTGTTCGCATTTCAACCAGGCCAAAGAAGATGCGGCGATCGGCAAAAAATCTCCGATTGTCCGGTTGGGGACGCGGCGATCGGCGGATCTTCTACCGTGGATTTGCAGCAGCATCTACGCCCTGACGACGTTGTTTGTGATCCTGGGTGCGTTTCCGATCTGGACGCTGCTAGTTTTTGCTAGTGTGCCGATCGCTCGCAGACTGTGCCAGTTTATTCGCTCTCAACACGACCAACCCCACAAGCTCACGTTCTGTCGCCTGATTGCCGTCGAGCTACACTTTTGGGCGGGGTTGCTGCTGGGCTTGGGCTTTGTGCTGCCAGGATGATGAAGTGGTGATTCAGTTCGAGTTTCGCCCCTATCGTCGTCCCTTTCGGTCAGCGTTGCAGACGAGTCACGGCTTGTGGAGCGTGCGAGAAGGGATTATTTTGCGATTTCTCAAGGCTGGCAAAGTCAGCTTTGGCGAAATTGCACCCTTGGAGTGGTTTGGCTCAGAAAGTTTTGAGCAAGCCATAGATTTCTGTCAGCAGTGGTCTGGGGAAATCGATGCAGAAATGGTTTTGAGCATTCCAGATCATCTCCCAGCCTGTCAATTTGGCTTCTCGGTGGTAGAAAATTTAGAGGCAAATATCGCGAATAATAATATCGCGAATAATAATAGTTGGGTAAATTCTACGATCGCGGCTCTCCTTCCAACCGGAGAAAAGGCCCTAGAAGCTTGGCAAAATCTTTGGCAGCAAGGCCATCAAACCTTCAAGTGGAAAATTGGCATCGCTCCGATTCAAGATGAACTCAGGCTCTGCGATCGACTCATCAAAACTTTGCCGCCCGATGCCCGATTGAGATTAGATGCAAACGGTGGACTCAATTACTTAGAAGCAGAGCAATGGCTCAAAATTTGCGATTCAACCAACATTGAATTTTTAGAACAGCCGCTTCCCATTCATCAGTTTGATCAAATGTTGGCATTGGGTCAAAAATATTCTACGCCCTTAGCGATCGATGAATCTGTTGCCACCCTCAGCCAACTAGAAGATTGCCACCAAAAGGGCTGGCGCGGAATTTTTGTGATCAAACCAACGATTGCAGGCTTTCCATCTCGGTTGCGAAAATTCTGTAACACCCATCAGATTGATGCCGTCTTCTCTTCTGTTTTTGAAACCGCGATCGCACGACAAATTGGATTGCAACTCGCCGCCGAATTAAACTACAAAAATCGTGCGATTGGATATGGAACCACCCACTGGTTTGACAGCTTATTGGAAGAAGGCGATCGTTTATGGCAACTCCTCTAATTCATCTTTTACAGCGCAGCCAAGAAGACTGGCTGATCGGCTATAGCACTCAAAAATTAATTCATTTAACTCAGGCACACTATCAAGAAATTACGCCACAAACTCAAACAATTCTGTTAGCTGAACGCGATCCAATTTGTTTTTTAGCTGGTTTTATCGCTGCCTGCTCAACAAATGCTCAAATTTTTCTCTGTAACCCTGACTGGGTACAACAGGAGTGGCAACAAGTTTTTGCACTAGTCCAACCTGACCTAATTTGGGGCGACGTGGCCAAACATTGGAGAGTCGATCGCCAAACAAACCAAAAAACAAATGGGCTAGGTGAGAAATTTGTGCCCTTTACAAATCAATCATCCCCAAAATCCGCCGCCCAATTCGCCACCATCATGATCCCCACAGGGGGCACATCGGGCAAAATTCGATTTGCGATGCACACTTGGTCAACCCTGACCGCTTCAGCCCAGGGGTTCAAGACCTATTTTGAGGTCGATCGTGTTCATTCTTGCTGCGTGCTGCCGCTCTATCACGTCAGTGGCTTAATGCAATTTATGCGCTCCTTCACCTCTGGTGGCAAGTTGGCGATTTTGCCCTGGAGAGCGATCGCCACTCAGGCAACCTCAGCCATTGACCCGCAAGAGTTCTTCCTTTCCCTCGTCCCTACGCAGCTTCAGCAACTTCTCCTGGTTGCTCCTTTGCTTGCTCAATTTAGAACAATTTTGCTAGGTGGCGCACCCGCCTGGCCAGAGTTACTTAAGGAGGCACAAGCACTCCAGTTAGCGATCGCCCCCACCTACGGCATGACCGAAACTGCCTCCCAAATCGCCACCCTCAAACCAGAAGATTTTTTGAGAGAACAGTACAACTGCGGGCTGCCCCTGCCCCACGCCCAAATCACCATCCGCAGCACCACCGGCCAAATATTAGAAGCGGGACAGATTGGCAGAATTATAATCCAATCAGATTCACTGATGTTGGGCTACTATCCCCATCTGCTAAACAGGTCAACCTATGAACCCGACGATCTAGGATTTTTGGACTCTCAGGGCTACCTGCATATTGTTGGACGCAACAGCAACAAAATTATCACTGGCGGCGAAAACGTCTTTCCCTCTGAGGTCGAAGCTGCAATTTTTGCCACAAAAATGGTCAGAGATGTCTGCGTAGTCGGCATCTCTGACCCGATTTGGGGGCAAATTGTTGCAGCAGTTTATGTATCTAACCCGATCGTTCCCAGTGAGAAGTTAGCGAGCGCCCTAGAAGGAAAACTCAGCAAATTTAAGCATCCCAAATGTTGGGTGGCGATCGCGGCTCTACCACGCACTGCCCACGGCAAAATCAACCTCGACCAACTCCGGCAGATCATCGCAACGAAGACTGATAGGCCAACGACTCTTGCCAAAGCTTGAACAAAATAAACTCCGCCCGCTCACACAACGTTCCTGGTAGCGCATCGCTCAATTCTGCCAAAAAGATGCCTTCTTCGCAGCTACAATCTTGAGCGATCCAGGTTCCCCTCAGACTCACCTCAATAAACTCCGCATCACACTGGCAAACCGCGATCGTGCTATCTAGTGATTTTTGCACCACAGCTTCGAGCAAATTCCAGCACTGCAAATTTGCAGACAGCAAGAATGATGCTGCTCCTGGCTCAACTGTTAGCCGTTGCCCCGACTCGCATCGCCAAAACCACCCGTAGCATCACCAACTCTTCGAGCGAGTGGCTCGATCGCTCAATCGTAATCCCCGTCTCGGTATACGTAAACTTCAACATTCCTGGTATCTCCCACTTATCCAGGGTTTTCGCTCGTTACAAGGGTTTTCGTTCGTTACAAGGGTTGACTGATAGGTTGACTGATAGGTTGACTGATAGGTTGACTGATAGGGTTGACTGTTTCAATTTGAGCAGCCGATGACTACAATACATCTGCTCTATTTTCCGCCTAAAACACCAAAAAGCCTCTACTTCATCAACGGTCAGAAGCAGAGGCTTAAAAAACTTGTCGGAGTTTTCTTGTCCTTAAGTCAGTACAGCAATTCTTCTGTACCTCCCGCTTCTGGTATGCGCTTCGAGCGCTACACCTTTTAGCCCAAACTGGCTAATATTGCGCGAATCCAAATTCTCCCGAAATCTTTCATGAATAGACCTGCCTATAAATGGCAAAACTACGACTCCGACGAAACTGGAGGGACGATCGCTGGGGCGACGAGCCAACCATGAAGATGTCGATAGGAGCCGTAGAAGTTTCATTGAAGAAGACTTTGAAGGACTTAGCTTACAGACCACAGTTTCCATACTACACTTGTATTATAAACCTGTCCAGCTACTTTTGGAGGAAAATCATGCATACCTTAACTCGCACCACCACCACCGAAATGGAAGTCACCAGCATCCGCCTGGAACGAGAGCTAAAGGAAAAGTTAAAAGGACTTTCTGGCAACCAAGGCTATCAAGCTCTGATTCGCGACATTCTGTGGAATTATGTTCAGCAAAAATCAGGCGACTATACGCAAACCGCTTCTCCATCCGACCTGCGGGCCAGTTTTCCGGCAATCGCCCAACAAGACGATCGTTGCGCCCTAACCGGGAAACTGATTCGATCGGGCGACAATATGTTGCTTGGCTACACCACCGATGGCACTCTCATTCCCCTCAGCATGGGCAGTTTGCCATAGCTCCAGGCGCATCAAGTTTTGAGTTTTGAACGGAGGACGATCGCTCAAAACTCAAAACTCAAAATCCCTTTACTTTGCTATAGTAGTTAAGCAGCAAAACGCGGATGTGGCGGAATTGGTAGACGCGCCAGATTTAGGTTCTGGTTTCGCAAGAAGTGAAGGTTCAAGTCCTTTCATCCGCATCGCTTGCGTTAACTTGAGCGCACTCATCATTCAATTGGGTTCATCTAGCCTGAGTAAACGAGCTAGAGAACCCATTTTTACACAGATTTTTGCAAAAAATAATCGATTCACAGGCTACGTCGAGGGTTGAGCAGAGTCGAAACCCGATTCACGGGTCTTTTATTTTCATGCAAACCCCTTACAACGGCTTACTTAGTAAAAAGATCTTAAAATCTTCACTTTTCACTGAGCATAGTTAATCTTTCCTTTAGATAGCTTCCCCTAATATAAGCGAATCGATCAGGCTGCAAGCTAAGGCTTTTTCAGACTTAGCCAGGGTGTCTTAGAGATCTATCAGGGGTGATTGCTACCAAAAAATAGACGGCTGACACGTTACCTATGAAGTTTAAGGGTCATCCTCGCCTTTAGCTCAGGAATGGAACCTTTTCCCATCTCGATCGTTCATCTAGCGCAAGCATCTACCCGATCTCCCACCATCTCATCGAAAAGGTGAAATGTCGTACACCTTCCAGATATCGCTCTACAGGGTTGTAAAGGGTAAACAAGAGAGTATTTCAGTGAGTTATTCAACCAACCCGTCGCATCTGTGGCTTTGGCTTTACTCTACCCACAAAGCTTTCAAAGCTTCTAGATCGACTTTCACTTATTCTGCCTTTATGTAGCTTTTTTTACTTCAATGGGCATCTTAATCTAAGTATAAGTTGGTAATAACCCTTTAACGAATCTTTAGGGACTACGGAAAGACAAGAAGATTTCTGAAGTCAAGATTGGAGAGGTTTTAGATAGAACCCGCCCTCGCTAAAGTAGCAATGCTGCCACTTGAGTGGTGTCCAAAAAGTCTCAGTATTATTTTTGAACCGTAGCTTCTAAGTGTTCAGATCAGTTCCAGCATCGCCCGGTGTGCGTGTGCAGTCAATTTAACGCAACAGTAATCGTCTGAGTCCAACAGCTATGCGTGTTTTGATCTATTCCTACAACTACTATCCAGAGCCGATCGGCATTGCTCCACTCATGACCGAATTGGCAGAAGGGCTGGCAAAGCGAGGGCACGACGTTCGAGTGATCACGGGGATGCCCAATTACCCGCAACGGCAAATCTATGAAGAGTATCGTGGCAAGCTGTATGTCACTGAGGAAAAGAATGGGGTCAAAATTCAGCGCAGCTATGTGTGGGTCAAGCCAAAACCCAAACTGCTCGATCGCATTCTCTTAGATAGCAGCTTCGTTGTTACAAGCTTCTTCCAGGCGATTCGAGGCTGGCGGCCGGATGTCATTCTATTGACCGTTCCGCCGCTCCCGGTATGCGTCCCAGCGGCACTATTGAGCTGGTTACACAATAGCCCGATCGTGCTCAACGTGCAGGATATCCTACCCGAAGCCGCCGTTCATGTCGGATTGATTAAAAATAAAACGCTGATTCGAGTCTTTGAAGCCTTAGAAAAATTCGCTTACAAAACTGCCCACACCATTAGTGTGATCGCCGACGGATTTGTTGAGAATTTAGAAAGAAAAGGTGTTCCCTCCCATAAGATTACCTGCATCCCCAACTGGGTTGACACAAACTTCATCCGACCGCTCCCCAAAGAAAATAATGCCTTCAGAGCGGCGCACAATCTAGCAGGCAAGTTTGTTGTCACTTACTCTGGCAACATCGCTTTGACACAGGGACTCGAAACCGTCGTAGAAGCTGCTGCTCGTTTGCGCCACATTCCAGAGATTGTCTTTGTCATCGTCGGTGAATCGAAAGCTGTCGAAAAGCTGAAGCACTACTGCCAGACTTGCGGAGCAGATAACGTTTTGTTGCTGCCCTTCCAACCGAGAGAGAAACTCCCCGAAATGCTGGCAGCCGCCGATGTAGGACTGATTGTGCAAAAGCATAACGTTGTGTCTTTCAATATGCCGTCCAAAACTCAAGTTCTGCTAGCGAGTGGTCGTCCTGTGATTGCTTCAGTTCCGGATACGGGTAGTGCTGCTAAGGCGATCGAGAAAAGTCGCGGTGGTGTGGTGGTTCCTCCAGAAAACCCAGAGGCTCTGGCTAATCAAATTCTAGAACTCTACCGCAACCCCGACCAAGCCGAGATGCTGGGTAAGCAAGGTCGCCAATATGCGATCGAACGCTACTCTTTTGAACAAGCTCTGAGCCAGTATGAAGCGCTGTTTGAAAAGGTTAAAGACAGTTCCGTATCTGTCAGACCTGCCTATACGCTGAGTGCTGAAAAGCCAGGAAACTAGAAAATTTTGGGGACGATCGAAGCCTTAATCTATAACTTTAGATTTCTCTTATCCTCCAACCTTTCTCTCACTGGGGAAGAAGCGAGCTAATCTGAACCTTAGCTTCTCACCCGCCCTAGGAGAGAAATGTGGTAGAAAGTTGCAGGTCGCATTTTAGATCACAGGTCTAATCGTAGCCTTAGATTGTAGAACTTTCCCGATTGAAGCTCATTGCCTAGCAGAATGAAGGAGAAACCTTTTACGGATGGGACGAGATTGAATCGTCGCTCTTAACCCAAGGGATCTGCGAGTTAATAATCTGCCACAGCCAGGCTTCGACTTTGCTCAACCTTCAACCGTCGAGGGTTGGGCAAAGTCGAAACCCGATTCACGGGTATTTTATTTTTATGCAAATCCCTAAGCCTAAATTAAGCCTAAATTAAGTCTAAATTTAAGTCATCAGGCATCAATTTATCAGAACGCCTGGGAACACTAAAAAGCAGCGATTTACAATCTCAGCGGCATCTTTGAACCGCATCAAAATCTCCTTGACCTACCTCACTCTCAGCTAAAAGGTTGACTGCACTCATCAGGTACCTTCTTGCATTATGAACTCTAATCTGCCCAAAATTCCGGTTTCTGTTTTGATTCCTGCTAGGAATGAGGAAGCAAACCTTCCTGCTTGTCTCGCCAGTGTTGCCAGGGCCGACGAAGTTTTTATCGTCGATTCACAGAGTAGCGATCGCTCGATCGAAATTGCTGAGAACTACGGCGCAAAGGTGGTGCAGTTTCAATTTAATGGACGCTGGCCCAAAAGAAAAACTGGTCATTAGACAATCTGCCCTTCCGCAACGAGTGGGTGCTGATTGTTGATTGCGACGAACGAATTACCCCCGAACTTTGGGCCGAAATTGAGATTGCCATTCAACAAGCCGATTGTGATGGCTATTATTTGAACCGGAAGGTCTTCTTTCTAGGACAGTGGATTCGCTATGGGGGCAAATATCCAGACTGGAACTTGCGCCTCTTCCGTCATGCTAAAGGACGCTATGAGAATCTTCACACTGAAGAAATTCGCAATACAGGCGACAACGAAGTTCACGAGCATGTGATTATTCCGGGCAAAGTGGCATACCTGAAAGAGGACATGCTGCATATTGATTTTCGCGATATGTATCACTGGTTAGAGCGACACAACCGCTACTCTAATTGGGAAGCAAGGGTCTATCTCAATTTACTGAGCGGCAAGGATGATCAGGGGACGATCGGCGCTGATCTTTTTGGGGACTCGGTGCAACGCAAGCGCTTCTTGAAGAAGATCTGGGTGAGACTTCCCTTCAAGCCATTTCTGCGGTTTATCTTGTTCTACTTTATCCGTCTCGGCTTTTTAGATGGCAAAGCGGGCTACATTTACGGTCGTCTCTTGAGCCAATATGAATATCAAATCGGCATCAAGCTTTATGAGCTGCGTCAGTTTGGCGGAACTTTGAATACTAACAGTGCTTCTACCCCAGTGCCGACTTCTCGGCCCATTCCGCAAACCGAATCCTAATCTTGCCAGGAGTAGAAACTATTGTGGGACAGACAGAATCCTTGCACTTAACAGGTTCAGAAGAGGCAGCTTCAACAGATCTGACTCCACCTGTTTTAGATGCGAAGCCGTTAGTCGATTTGCGAACCTACGACCAAGCCAACTTCGATCGCGGTCGTCCTGGTTGGTATGTGCTGCTGTGGTGGCTAGTGCAGGCGATCGCTTTCCCCCTGACTCCCCACCCGCTCAACTCAGTCAGATGTGGGCTGTTGCGCCTCTTTGGTGCGCGAATTGGCAAGGGAGTTCTGATTCGTCCAACGGCTCGGTTCACTTACCCCTGGAAGGTTCAGATTGGTGACTGTAGCTGGATTGGGGATGATGTAGTTTTCTATAGTCTCGATCGTATTCAGTTGGGCGAGCACTGCGTGGTTTCTCAGAAAACCTATCTTTGTACTGGAAGCCATGACATTCAAGACCAAAACTTCAGATTGCAGATTGCTCCGATCGCAATTGGTAACGGTGCATGGGTCGCGACGGATTGCTTTATTGCTCCGGGGGTAGAGATTGGAGCTAATGCGGTGGTGGGAGCACGGAGTAGTGTTCTCAAATCGCTACCCGCGCAGCAAGTGTGTTGGGGTACGCCGTGCCGTCCTCGCTACGCCAGAGAAGTTAGGACGATTCAGTAGAATCAGGTTGCATGGAGCCGAGATATTTCTGTAAATAGGGTGAAAACACCTCATAAATCAGGGTAAGAGGTTGGCCATGATGCCAGAAGAGATAGTGTCTTCCCCAAAAAGGACCAGGCTGTCCGAAGGCTTCTTCTAGAGCAGCAGAATGTCCACAGTAGATACCCTTTAAGTCTCGGTATAGCTCTAGACGGGCAAGGCTAGTCCAAACCGGGATGGAGCGATTCTTCAGATATTCGTCTACGTGGCTTTGTTCCCACCAGGAAGTTGCGTAGGCTAACCGTTGTCCAGAGGTGGTTCTTAGCCAAACCTGTCTGCGTAAACGAGGAGCGGGAACCATTTCTACGACTTTGGGGGCGTTATCGTCCGCAAGACCGATCGCCGACATATCAATCACATCTACCTCAGTTGGCTCGCCCGTCAGCAGTTGTAGGTGGCGAGTCGGGGAACCATCCCCCAGGATCAACATTTGCCAGGGAGGGGCCAACTGGCTGTGGGGCAAGCCTTGCTGAATATCGCGATCGCTGCCTTCCCAAATTAGATCGAGGGAATGCCAGGTGGTTGGCAGTAGAACGCCATCAGTGAGTCTAAGTGTGGCAGTCAAGCGACTTTACATAAGTTAACTTCTCTTTTATGATAACGCGCTTGACCGTTGAAACCTTTCAGAATTCTTCTAAACCTAACGTCAGTTCGACGACTGGATCTTTGCCCTCACCCTAAGCCCTTTTCTCCAGGGCGAGGGCGAAAACTTTCACCTCACTCAATTCCTATTTCTAAACACAAATTTTTGCCCAAATGTTGGTGTAGCGCTATTGGGGCAAACTCAGAACGTGTATGCTGAGTGAATGTATCAAAACCTTAAAAACGAGGAAGAACGATCGTGATTGAACCCATTCTGCTTGGCATCGTGTTGGGGCTAATCCCTGTAACCCTGGTGGGGTTGTTTGTCGCTGCCTACACCCAATATCGTCGCGGCAACCAGCTAAACCTGTAGCCTGATCGAGTTGTCACCCGATCGAGAATATTCGTTTAATCATGAGGATAAACGGTTTATCCTCATGATTTCGCTTTAATCGGTCAAAGTGCTGGGGTGGCTCGTGCTTCTCGTCTCTTCTGCGCCACAGAGGTGTTGCAAAATCAAGCTGTAAACATCAGGCGCTTGCAGAGTCTCTGTATGCAGGAATTCTGACTGATGGGTAATCACGATCGGAGCATCTGCCAAGGAGGTGGGCAATCCACCGTGGGAACCGCGAATCAGCCTTGCATCTAGAGGAATCACATCCAACAGGGTGCGGAAGCCTAGCTTCTTCTTGGCCAGTGTGGAAGCAATTTTTAGTTTAGGGAGTTTTAGCTTGGGGTCGATCACCATTTCTACTGGGTCATAGCCTGGTTTGCGGTGAATATCGACGGTGCGAGCGAAATCGGGGGCGCGATCGTCGTCGAGCCAATAATAGTAGGTGAACCAGGCATCAGGCTGAGCGATCGCCACCCGTTCTCCAGCGCGCGCATGATTGAGGTGATAGGCTCGTTTGCCGTCCTCGTCTAAGACTTGAGCAACACCGTCTACCTGTTCCAGCAACGCCTGAACCTTGGGCAACACGTCTAAATCGTTGACATAAATGTGAGCAAGCTGGTGGTCTGCTACTGCAAAGGCTTGGCTTGCCCCAGCATCGAGCAGTTCGCGTCCGAGTTCTTCGCGTACCGCCAGCAGTCCTGCTTCTCGCAGAACTCGATTGAGATGCACAGGTTTGGACACGGGTGTAATTCCATATTCTGACAGAACTATTACCTGCGCTCCTCTTGCTTCGTAAAACTCGATCAGATCGCCACAGACTGCATCAATTTCTTGCAAATCTTGAGCGATTGTTTGGGGATCAGAACCCACCTTTTGGCAGCAGTAATCCAGGTGAGGTAAGTAAACCAGCGTCAGTGTGGGGCTGTGGCGTTCTTCGACCCACCGGGCAGAGTTTGCAATCCACTGACTTGACTCGATCGACGTAGCAGGGCCCCAAAACTTAAATAGAGGAAACTGTCCGAGGTCTGCCTGAAGCTGGGGGCGGAGGTTGGCAGGGTGAGTGTTGATGTCAGGTAACTTGCGACCGTCGGCGGGGTACATCGGTCGCGGTGTAACCTCGATGTCTGCGGTAGAGTACATGTTGTACCACCAAAATAGGTTGGCGCAGGTAAAGGTGGGGTCGAGCGATCGAGCAACATCCCAGACCTTGGGAGACTGCACCAGATGATTAGACTGCCGCCAAAATCTGATTTCGCTCTCGTCTCGAAAGTACCAACCATTGCCCACGATGCCGTGTTCAGAGGGATATTTACCCGTTAGATAGGTGCTCTGAACGGTGCAAGTGACAGCGGGCAAGACGGGCGTAATGGTCGCCCGTTTTCCTTGAGTTGCCCATTGAGAAAGGCGTGGGGTGTGTGCTCCCAAGAGTCTAGATGTCAGCCCAACAACATTCAGAACTACTGTTTTTTGCATCGATTTTCTTATAGTATTTTGGACTTTAGAGTTGCGATTTAAGAGTTTAGAATCCCAAGGGCCGAAAGGGACTGAAGCAGCATCGATCGTCCTCATTCCTTAAATTGGTATCAAACTTTGTGGTATCAAACTTTTTAAAAGAATTTTCACCCCTTTCCCAATCCGTCAATTAAAGTTTGACAGACTACTAGTAGAATGCGGCGTAAGTTTGGCAACCACTGGAGGGTTTAGGGTGTGGGGTTTAGGGTGTGGGGTTTAGGGTGTGGGGTTTTGGGGGAGAGTTGGTGGATTTCAGCTAAGTGCTACTAGGAGGACGATCGCTACCTTCCCCCATTACCGACAACACCCACTCATATTCGCGCTGAATCGAAGTCAGAATATCGAACTTCATCTCAGGCGGCAGCACATCCCAGGTGTAGGTTTCAATCTCCAAATGGTGGCAAGCAGGATGGGTTTGCAGCAGCTTTAACAGGGCTGTGATGTCTGCCTGAGTCGATTGAAATACCTGATAGGTTTCGATGAAAATCGGGACGTGAAAGTGGGTGCGCCACTCTTGGGCAGCAGTTTGCTCCAGTTCTGCTAGGGCAAGAATGAGATCGGGAGAATGGTGTAGCGTGCCGTCGGTGTGGCGTTTGATCACCTGATGCAGGTAGGTCGATTCGGCAAAGGGCTGAAGGCGATCGCCCAAAAATTGCCGTTTGTCTGCGTCGTGGGGAATCTGCATTTTCAGGGCAGCGCTCAGTTGCACCTTGCCAATCTGAATTCCTGCCTGGTGAAACTGCTCTAAAACAGTGTGTGGTTGCTCATATTCCACCGCAAAGTGGCAGGTGTCGTAACAGATGCGGATGTGGTCTCGCAGGTGTCTTTCTGCCAAGCTCTGAGAGATTTCTAAATGGTTGGCTAACCAGACTCCGCCCACAGGCAAAAGCCAGTCTCGAAAGAAAGCGACAACTTCTGCTGTGTTTTCGAGCAAGCCATCTGGTTCGGGTTCTAGATCAAGGTGCAGCAGCTTGCCTGTGGTTTGGCGAATCTGCACCATAGCGGCAGCGATCGTTGCCACGTGGTGGGTGCTGGCTTGCATGACTGTTTTCTGTTGCTCAGGTTGCCCAGCCCACCAGGGTTTGTAGGACAAAGGCAGGGTCGAAATGCCTCCGTCTACGCCATCTAGGAGCAGGGCCGTCAGAATGTGGGTCAGGCGCAGGGTGTAATCGAGGCGATCGCGCTGCGACCAATCGGGAGCGTAGACATGATCTTTGACCACCTGCTGGTGAAACCCTCCGTAGGGAAAGCCGTTGAGTGTGAAGACATAGAGGTTTTGCTCGTGCAGCCAGGCTTGTAGCTCAGAGAGGCGATCGCCCTCCAGCAGTTCTCGACTCGCTCGATCGGACAATCGTAGACCCACACCAAACGGTGCACTGGGAGAAAGTCGCTGCTTTAGCTCTGGCAGATATTGCTTGAGGTTGGCGGATATCTCTGTCCAGCTTTCGCCGGGATGGATGTTGGTGCAGTAAGTGAGGTGAAGTTCCCCGTTTGTGCCGATTTTCATAGAATGCTGAGGGTTGGGGATAGGGTAGCAATGCTCGGCGTAAGTTTTACTACCACTTAACTGGGGGAAGGATTGCCTTTGGCAGGCGATGCGAGAGGGAGGAGAAAGAGGGATAGGTTCCCGACTTCTAGTGATGATTAGAATGTTTGCAGGAGGGCGATCGCTTGCTGGTAGAGAGTCAGATCGACCTCGTGAACTTCGATGCCCCTGCCGATCTCTGACAACAGGGTGAGGGTCAATTCGCCACCCAAATGTTCGCGAAATTCGCCTAATCCTCGAAAAATTGATTCTGGATGATCGGGCTGATCTAAGTAATTGTCTAGTTCGGGCACATAAAGTTTGAAGCCCAATTCTTGTAAGGTTTCTAGCACTCGCTTCCAGGCAAAGGGTGAGAGCAACCCCAGCAGAAAAGCGTAGGTGGTGTCGAGGGCAATGCCAATGGCGACCGCTTCACCGTGACGCAGAGCGTAATGGGTGAGATGCTCTAGCCGATGGGCTGCCCAATGCCCAAAATCAAGCGGGCGCGATGACCCCATCTCAAAGGGATCGCCGTAATTGCCAATGTGGTTGAGATGGTGGCTGGCACAGTGATAGATTAGCTGCTGCATGGCGGCCATGTTGCGTTGGGCTAGCTCTGTCGCGTGGGTTTCGATGAAGTCAAAAAACTTAGCATCTTTGATCAGGGCGACTTTGATGGCCTCGGCAATGCCCGATCGCCAGTCGCGATCGTCCAAGGTAGTCAAAAAGTTGAAATCATTGAGTACGATCGTCGGCGGGGCGAAGGTTCCCAGAAAATTCTTTTTGCCAAAGGCATTGATGCCATTTTTTACTCCAATGCCTGAGTCATTCTGGGCCAAAACCGTTGTTGGCACACGAATCAGCCGGATGCCTCGATGGGCAGTTGCCGCCGCATAGCCAGCCATATCCAGCACGGCCCCACCGCCGATCGCCATTACAGAAGAGTGGCGACACAATCCTACTTGCTCGACGGTTTGGTGAATCAGGTTTACCCAATCTGGGCTGTTTTTTACTGATTCGCCCCCCGGAACAATCACGGGTTCGCCTGCCAGGGTGAGCGCGTCTGCATGAAATCTGACGTATTCTCGAATTTGAGCCAGTAGATGAGAATGAGACTGAACTACTCCCGCATCTATAACCACCAGCACTCGCTTGGGATCTTCTGTCCGATCGGAGTTAACTGCCTGCGCCAAAAGCAGATTCTCGGTTTGAAACAATCCACTTGTGAAGTGGACATCGTAGGTGAATGTCACCGTCAGACTTTGGTGCAGAGGTTGCGGCGCTGGAAGCGCGGTGACAATGTTAGGGCGCAGGGTTGTTAAATTCATCATTCGGAGTCGAGAGTTGGGGATAAGGGACTAAGTAACCGCAAAAATCTGCGCCAATTTTCTAGAAATAGGGAGCAAACTGAGAACCAGCAAACCATATAGCCAGTGGGTAAACCCAGCAGCGATCGCAGCATCTAGCACAATCAGCGAAAGAATCCCTGATTTGACGGCGGCCCGAATCAAGTCAGGTTGGGGATTAACGGTGGCCCGGAGAAAAGCGGGAACCACTAACCCAGCAAACAGCGCTATAAAAGGCAACTCGTTCCCCAAATAATAATTAGGCAAAAAGCCCAGACCTAGAGCGCCTCCCAGCACCGCAGCCAACATCACCAGCGATAGAATGCCAGTCTGCCGCTTGCCCCCGTGGACTTCTCCTTGACTAATCGCAGTGATCGCGGCGATGTAGGCGATCGACCCCAGCGCCAAAAACCACCGATCCATCACCTCGGCTGAGATCACACTCACACCCAGGAGCAGGTTGGCTCCTCGACACAGACCCATGTTCACCGGGCCCAAGATGGCGTTGTGTTTGCTAAAAGCGTCATAGAGTAGGGCGGCGATCGCCACAAACCCCGCCAACCCAGCACTCACCCATGACACCTGAGCCGCTGCCACCCCAGCCAGCACCAAAAGAGCCACCCCCAGCCCGATCGCCCCCCGACGCGAGGCGCGACCGCTTGGCAACGGCCGTTCGGGACGCTCTACAGCATCTATGTCTGCATCAAAAAGGTCGTTAAACACCACGCCGCCGCCATATAGCCCCGTGGTCGCCAACAGCAGCCAAGCGATCGCCATCCCGTGACTGAAGTTGAGTCCTCCGATCAGTGGCGTTGCCCAGCTTTCTGCCGACGGGAAACTCAACGCCACGACTGCGCCCGAAGCCGCGTAGCCTACTAAAATATCTGCCCACGCCGTCAAAATATTGGCAGGGCGCATCATTTGCAAATAAGCCCAAAACTGCTCAGATTTGATGTTGGCAGCGGTCATGTTTCACCCTCAGATTGCTCAGATTGCTCAAATTTCTCTTGCCTACTCAATCAGCAAGGCTGATAGATCGGCCGTCTGAAAAGGCTTGTCCTGGGTGACAGGTTCTTGCCCCCGCAGAACTGAGTTGCCACTAAAAAGCTGTCGCTGATCGACCGAAGGCGGATTTAACCAGTCTTCTGCGCTCATTTCACCACTTTGGCTGTAGGCTGTCAGCGCATTCTCATAGCAAACCGCCCGCACATGAGCCTCTGAAATTCCCATCTCTCGCATCAACTCAGCCGTTTTGGGTACAGCTAAGGGATCGCTCATGCCCCAATCCGCAGCACTATCGACGATGATCCGATCGCAGCCATAGTGACGAACGATTTCTGCCATGCGGCGATTGCCCATTTTGGTGTGGGGATAGATCGAGAAGGCAGCCCAAAACCCGCGATCGAGAATCTCTTGGGCGGTTTCCTCATTGGCGTGATCGACAATCACCAAAGCCGGATCGATCCCATGCTCTTGGCATACATCCATGCTGCGAGTCGTGCCTTCCTTTTTGTTGCGGTGGGGGGTGTGAATCAGCACTGGTTTTTCGACTTCTTTGGCCAGTTCTAGCTGCAAGCGAAAGGCTTTATCTTCGGCGGCGGTCATTTCGTCATAGCCAATTTCACCGATCGCGACGACCCCTTCTTTGCCCACATAAAGGGGCAGCAACTCTAGCACCTGCTCTGCCAGAGCTTCGTTGTTTGCTTCTTTGGGATTGAGGGAAATCGTACAGTAGTGCCGAATGCCAAACTGCCCGGCCCGAAACCGTTCCCATCCCACTAGACTATTGAAGTAGTCTTGAAATGTGCCGACACTGGTGCGAGGCTGCCCCACCCAAAAAGAAGGCTCAATCACTGCCACTATGCCATACTGCCGCATTACCGTGTAGTCGTAGGTGGTGCGGGTGGTCATGTGGACGTGGGGATCGATAAACAATAGGTTGTCAGTCAGCATGGTCTCAGAGGTAAGTGGGCAGAGGCAGGAATCTTGAGCGCGCACGACAAAGGGCAGAGGTCAAGAACTTTTGGCTAAAAACTTTTGGCTAAAAACTTTTGGCTAAAGTGTGCCCAGGTCATCTGACCCGATCGGATCTCGGTGTGCAGATGGGGGTGCTGCGCTAGCAGGGCTTGGGCTTGGGGTAGCGCAGACTGGGCACAGGCTAGGGCGGCGGCGGTTTGCTGAATTGCATCTGGTTCGCTAAAGACGCGCTCTAGATCGGCAACTGTTTGGTCGTTGAGGAAGGGGCCGATCGGTCGCCAAAGTTCGGGTGTCACTGGGCGTTTTGCTGCCCAGCGTTCGTGAGCATAATCAGATAGCATCCTCGCCAGTTCGGGATTCGATCGCTGATCCAGTCCCCAAATTTGGTGCAGCGGGCTACCCACAAACAGCGCCTTCAGCACCATCTGGTTCCAGGCTGGAGTGTCAAATTGCTCGGCAGGATAGGGATTGTGAAGGGCGATGGCGTTGAATACCGCAGACATGTTGCTCCGAATGCCTTCGGCGGCGCGAGCCTGCAAACAGTTTGCGTGAGGAAGGAGCGGAAAGCTTTGGTAGAGAGCCACTGTCTCGCTGACATCGGCGGTCGCAAACAGTTGCTCTAATTTTTTGGTAATGCGCGGTGTCTGTGTGGGGCAAGCTCAACAAAACCAGGGTGCGCCCCGCTTGATCGATGCTCCAATTTTGCGGCAACCACCCCGGACGCAGCATTTCTGCCATTTCTAAGTCTTCAGGGGTCAGCGTCAGATCTTGCTTGCCCAGCCGTCGGGGCATGGTGCTGAACGTGGTAAACAGTAGCTGCTCTGAGGAGTTTTGCTCTAATTGGGTCAGCTTTTCTTGGAGCCAATCGGCTTGAGATTGAGACTGGCGCACTACCCAAGAGTAGAGGGCGTTTCTGATTTGGAGCCGATTTTCAGAATTGTCTACGGACATGGCAGTGTACCCAAAATCATAGTTTCCACGGTCTAAGAAGTTGCTTCGAGTCTAGAGAAACCTCTCCATAACGTTGTTTTGCTTGGTGACTTTAAGTGGTTTTTTTGAGAGGTTTTTGGCAACTCAGCCCTAGCCTTTATAAGGGTCGGATCACCTTAAACGATCGCTACGATCGTGTCAGCGTAGATAACCAGAACAGCCTGAACCGACCTGGAACGAACGGCGATCGTCAGAATTGAACGAATATTTGCGTGTTTTTTAGGGCGAGTCTCACATTTTTCGAGTGACTTCATCCATAGATAACAAACCTCCCTGAATTTACAGAGAAGTGTCGAAAAGCTTGATACTGCCTTTGATATGTTTGCAAACTTTGATGAAGGCAACTTTCTCCAATTCTGAGAGTCCGATTGCTGGGATGGTGACAATATTTTTGCCTGGGCGTAGTGTATTTGTCACACCGACGACAAGCTCAATGGTTAAGCTATGACCTTAGACTGGGGTGAGCCTAAACTAGGGTGAGCTTAGACTATGGCGAGCTTAGACTATGGGTATTGAGCTAGCCCTCAGCAATTTCATGTGCCAAGTCGGGCAGTTCGATCGCTCACCAGTCTCCAATAACTCTTTAGTACAGTCAGGATAATCGCTGATGGAACCTTCGTTGCTCAAGTATTTGCTATCTAGCACCTTTGGTATTTTGCACGGCAACGCTAGATGGATGGGGTGGAATTTGTTTTTGGCTTTAGTGCCGCTCGCCCTAAGCGTGCTGTTGTTTCGTCAAACTCGAATGGGTACAACTCCCTTGACTTTACCTCCGATCGCTCTCCAACTTCGCCATCGTTCCTGGCTTTGGTGGGCGGGCGTGATAGCGTTCATCGCTTTTCTGCCTAATGCGCCCTACATCTTGACTGATGTGATTCATTTTATTGATGCAGTTCAAGATTTTGAGTCAGAAATTTGGGTGATCACACTCGTGCTCATTCCTTTGTATGTTTTGTTTGTTTTTGCTGGCTTCGAGTCTTATGTTTTGTCGTTGATCAATTTGGGCTATTACTTAAATCAGCGCGAGTTAGGTCGGTATGTGTTGGGTGTAGAATTAGTGATACATTTTTTGAGTGCGATCGGCATTTATTTGGGTCGTTTTTTGCGTTACAACAGTTGGGATCTTGTGACTCGCCTAGACGAAATTGCCCTAACTGTGATTGAGGATCTGGTAGGCAAGCGCCCCCTCTTAGCGATCGTTATCACCTTTGTGTTGACCACTGCGCTCTACATTCCCTTCAAGCGGGCAACTCTGGCAGTTGCTGCCTACCAAACAACATCAACCAGGCAGACTCACCAAATTTAATCATTAAAAATTAGGGGCAGAAACTCTGCCCCTAACTTATGAGATAGACGGTTGCCCACCGTTTGATTTAGCGTCTGAAGAGTGCTACAGGTCTAGCATTTTCGGCGTATCGATAGCGTCTGGTGGACGTTACAGCAATACTACCCCCCTACCTAAAGGGTGTTCAAAATCGCCATACTCTACTAGAGCTATCTTACTGAACGGCGCTCTTAGCCGTGTCGGCTGCTTTTTCCAAGCCGCGCTTGATCTTTTTCTCGATCGTGTCGCCACTGCTATTAGACGGACGCTTCATGTCTTCAATACCAGCCGTGCCCTGAACTTCATTGATTGCACCATTCTGCGCGCGCTCAGTCACTTCCTCGAGCGAACGAAGACCCGCTTTATCAATCACATCTTTGGCAGTTCGTTCGTAGGTTTTTGCGGGTTCGGTCGCTTCACCTTTGACGGGCTGATTGGGGTTAGGAGCCGCAAAAGCAGGCGTAATTACTGATGAGAATAGAAGCACTGCACATAGGCAAGCTGTTACCAAAAAACGCACAGCAGATAGAATAGACTTCATACAAAATTCCTCCAATTAGAAGCTAAGTTTTCTAGAGTTTCTGACAGATTGAGTCAGAACAGATTTCATTTAATCTGGCTCTATCTACTCAAATTTCATCGCTTCATCACATCTGCATCTAGAGTGAGTTTGCTTCTTCTAGAAATAATCATTTGCCTCTCAAAAGACAGATGAAATGCCTGTCAGTTAGCCTTTAGACATAAATTCTACTCGTGGTAAAAGCGGGTCTTGCACGACTCCAAATCCTTTGAAATTCCAGCGATCGAGCACACTTTTGATCTGCGACCCAGGCAAAGACTCGACGCTAAAGCGATCGACCAACCCTGCTGCATGTTTGTTCAAATAGCTCAGCGCATCAAAATGTTCTCGAAAAACCAGGATGTAGCCATTTTGCGGCGATCGAGCTTGATCTAAATTCGACTGATCGGGGTAAGCCGTTAGGTAACTGCCATCTATTCTGGAACGAATTAAGTAGTAGATTTCAGAAAACATTATCAGAAAACATTAGTAGTGCTTTGGTCTGTGCAAGGCATGAGTTATTGGCTGATCCCAAACGGTAGATTCTCATTGCTAAAAACACATTGTGACGAAAAGATCTGCTCAAATCCGCCCTAATTAATGTCAGCCAAATTGATGCGCGGATCGACAAATTTGAGCAACAAATCTGCCAGCAAGTTGCCCAAAATTAACATCACTCCACCCATCATTAAACTAGCCATAACCAGGTATAAGTCTTGCACTAAAAGAGCCTGTAGAATCAGCCGTCCCAGCCCTGGCCAATTGAAGAAAAATTCTGTAATAAATGCGCCACTCAATAAACCTGCAAACTCAAATCCCAATAGCGTAATGATCGGGTTGATTGCGTTTCGCAGGGCATGAACGTAAACAACTTTGTTCTCAGGCAACCCCTTAGCCCGCGCAGTTTGGATGTAATCTTGGCGCAACACATCCAACAACTGCCCCCGCATGATGCGCTGTAGACCTGCAAAGCTGGCAATGCTGAGGGCGATCGTGGGCAAAATCATGTGCCAGCCAATATCGAGCAGCTTGCCCAGTGGAGTTAAATCAGCATGGTCGATGCTGGTCATGTCGCCCACCGGAAACAAGGGAGATGTGTTTTGGGCAAAGATTAGCAGCAATAAGGCTGTGATAAAGCTGGGAAACCCCTGCCCCGTATAGCTAAGAAGTTGCAGCACGCGATCGATCCAGCGCTGTTGATAGATCGCGCCTAAAATCCCCATTGGAATCGCCACCAACCAGGTAAACACCAGTGAAGATAGAGCAATCAGCAGGGTTGCTGGAACCCTCTCCCATAGCAAAGAAGCCACCGATCGGTTGTAGGCAAAGCTTGTGCCAAAATCGCCCTGCGTCACCACGCGCCACAGCCAGATCACATACTGCTCAACCCAGGATTTGTCTAGCCCAAACTGCTGCCTGAGTTGCTCAATCCGTTCGGGTGAGATTTTAGGATTTTCTCTCAGAACGTCAAGGTAGTCGCCCGGCGCTATTTGAATGATAAAGAAACTAAGTGCCGCCGCCAAAAGCAGTGTCAGTAGGGCTTGCAACAGTCGCTTGATCACATAGACCGTTGTTTCGCTGGTGAGTGCTTCGGTGAACCCATCCCAACTCGATCGCAGTCTTCCAGGCGCAGATAGTGTCATTTTGATTCGCGGTGAGCTTTCTCCATATCCTAATACTCAACCAGCGTCACGATCGGGACATCTGGAAGATGACTGCGCCCTTGTAACTCTTTGAGTTCAATCACAAAGGCAAAACCGACCAGTTCGCAGCCTGTTTGTTGAATTAGCCGCGCCGTAGCGTTGGCAGTGCCGCCCGTCGCGATCAGATCATCGACCACCAAAATTCGGCAGCCACCTTGGAGGGCATCCTGGTGAATTTCTAAACAGTCTGTGCCGTACTCTAGCTGGTATTCGATCGAATGCACCGCCGCCGGAAGTTTGCCGGGCTTGCGGACAGGAATAAAGCCAACTCCCATCTTATAAGCCAACGGTGTGCCAAAGATAAAGCCCCGTGACTCCATGCCCACAATGTAGTCGGGCGCAAGATCTGCACACTTTTCAGCCAAAATATCGATCGTGTACTTTAACCCTGCTTGGTTTTGCAACAGCGTTGTGATGTCTCTAAACAGAATGCCAGGTTTAGGAAAGTCAGGAATTTCACGAATCAGTGCTCTAAGATCCATAAAAGTGGAAGGCGATAAGGTGATGAGTGGGTTATCTCACAAGTTGGGGCACTTGTCATCTCGATTCTGATCATCTGTTGCGATCGGGTTGAGATAAGCTGGAAAGCAGAACGAAAACACTACCCCACGATCGAGCAAAATTGGAGCTTGAATGACGCTTGAGCAGCAACTCAGCCAACAAAGGGTCAAACACATCGTCAGCAGCTATCAGCTAGACGGAACTGAAACTGAGGCATTCGCAACCTACCTCAGCGACCTGTTGCAAACCTATGCGTCTCCCTTGCTCGAACTCGCCCTGACCGAGACGATCGTCGCCCATTGGCTGAGTGTCACCCTTCCCAGAGGCACTTCGTTTCTGACCGATGTTCACGCGCTGCTCAAACGCTGGGAAGTCGAAACCATTGCCAGCACCCTAACTCCTAATCAATTTCAGCAAATTACAGGCCTTGATCCAAGCCCGGTGTTTGGCTCGTCTGAGTTGCCGCCTCCGTCGATCGTCCAGCCGCGATAGACATGCCCAAACAAAAGGCAGTACGCTGTAGCGATTCAATGACTCCCAGGCTTATGCGGGTCGCGCATCTTGCCTAACTAAACCAGCCGAGACGGCTGTTCCACTGGATTGAATTCATGATTTTGAGCCAGTCGAGTGATCAAATAAATTTCTATTTCTAAGTTTTCCACCGTTCTGGCTTGGCAACGACGGCCACGCCATGAACGGTGATTCCTGCTTGACGTAACGTTTGGATCGCAGATCTAACCGTTGCCCCAGTGGTGTAAATATCATCCAAAAGCAAAACAGGAGCCGAAGGACGATCGCGGCGAAACTCCTTGCCTAACCCAAACGCTTGCGCTAGGCTTTGCGATCGCTGACCAGCAGACTGACCAAACAGCGCTTCGGTCGATCGCAGCCGCTCCAAACCCCGCACCCGCAAAGGATAGCCCGTAAACTTACAGAAACTTTGGGCGATCAAATCTGCCTGGTTATAGCCGCGCTGCTGTTGTTTGGTAGGGTGCATCGGAATCGGCACTACGATCAGACGAGAACGGCTCAAATCGGCCGCCAACCAAGACTGAGCCAACCACTGACCCAGAGGCTCAGCCAGGGCAGGTTGGTTGTCGTATTTGAGGTGAGCGATCGTCCGTTTTAGCGCGTCTTGATACGCTCCCCAGGCAAAAACGGCAGGTTGTGCCTGCCAAAATTGAGCCGGATTTTTGAACTGACATTTTTGAATCTGCTGCTCACAAGTTGGGCAAAATTCCCCCAGCGTCGGCCGCTCACACAACGGGCAGGTCGCCTGTAAAAATAAACTGCAAACTTCTTTAAGAAGCAATCGCGGATTCAGCATAACCCACCCAAAATCTACCCAATTAAGCTCATTCTCAGAATGCCCATTCTTGAAAATTTCGGCAATTGTTCAATAATTGTTCAATAATTGTTCAATCATTTGAAGAAATCAGCAAACAGGGGGATCGCGGGGCTTAAGATCGAATACACCTCGATTTGCTTAGACTGTGGATAATCTCTACTGGCTCGACCAAATTCAAACGCAACATCACCAGCAGGTCGGGGATCAGGCTCTCCATCTCAGCTATTTGCACCAAAAGGGCTACCCGATCGCCGCCAGTTGGGTGATCTCAACAGCACTGTTTCGAGAATTTTTGGAAACCATTCAGTGGGCAGATCCGCTCTTTCTCGATCTGGCTCAATCTTCATTGCGGGTGAACTTAGAAGATGCCACCCAGCTTCAGGCGATCGCACGGCAAATTCGGCAAGCGATCGTCACCACTCCCTTGCCTATTGAATGGATTGCACAGTTGCAAGAGGCGGTCTACAAGCTGCATCCTGCCAACCCAGCAAACCCTTTGCAAGCGATAATACTGCGCCCTTCTCTGGCCCTAAAGTCTGCCAAAGCCAATGGGTTTGCGCCCACGATCGACCCAGAAGCCGCAAGTCTGCTCGAAGCTCAAGTCTGCTGGACAGAAGCAAAATCTCTAGAAACTGCCCTCAAACGACTGTGGGCAGAACTGTTTCGAGCGAGAAATCTGCTCTATTGGCAGCGATCGCAGGTTCAGCTTCACCAGGTGCAACTCGCGGTCATCGTTCAGCCGATGGGGGCGGCGATCGCGTCGGGCTATCTGCAACGCCAAGCGACAGGCTGGGAAGTGCTGGCGACGTGGGGGTTTCCTCAAGCGATCGCCCAGGGAGAAGTTTTACCAGATGTTTATCAGCTTGATGTAGATGGCTCCGTTCAGGCTCAAAAACTGGGCAGTCAGACGATTACCTATCGCATTACCTCCCCGGCCCAAGCGTCGGACTTGCCCTTGCAGCCTTACCCAGTCAGCGCAGCGCAGGATAGGCAATTTGTTTTAGATGCCGCCGATCTGCAAGCGTTGGGGCAGCTTTCTCGACGCTTGACTGCCGATTTTAGCGACCCGTTGATTTTAGAGTGGACGCGCGATCGCTCAGGTTTGTCTTTAACTCAGTTGAGCCGTCGCCCGTCAAATTTCTCCCCTGAATCCACAGAAGTTCCTCCTGAAACGGCGATCGTCCCCCTCCCTCAACCCATCCCCAAATCGCTCTCTGAAAGCCCCCCTGAGCGCAGGTCTCCGATCGTCTCAGGGCTTGCCGCCGCCCCTGGGCAGGTTGTTGCCCAAGCCACTGTGATCGAAGCAACCGTCATCACAGACCTCAATTTAGCCGCCATTCAGCCGGGAACCATCCTCGTGGTCTTGGCGATCCTGCCCGACTGGTTGCCACTGCTCAAGCAAGCCGCAGGTGTAATTGCTGAACAAGGTGGCATGACCAGCCACGGGGCGATCGTGGCTAGAGAGTTGGGCATTCCTGCGGTGGTAGGGGCCAATCAGGCTAGCCAAAAAATTCACACCGGAGACTGGCTACTCATCAATGGCGATCGCGGTGAAATTTATAGCGTTGCTGCCGATTCGGTAGAAAAAATCCATCCTACTCCCCTATCCTTCATGAACATCCCCCC
>JAAUOZ010000221.1 GCA_012034655.1 Leptolyngbyaceae cyanobacterium CSU_1_3
CTTATATCTACTGTAAAGGCAACAGCAACGCCTGGGAACGGCTGTGGAAAAGATCGGTAGTCCAAAATGGTCGATCTTGAGCAATGTTGACAGTGCCGAGCTATCGAACTTGCCAATGTTCTATCGCTGTGCCTTGGTTAAGTTACTTAACCATTAGATAACGGAATTCTTACGAAATATCAAGTTATGAGCGGTCTTAGTCGAACTAAGAACCACGGACATAACCCCATTATTTTTACAGTGAGTAAACTCTAGAATACAATCCCTGCATACCCTAAAGCAACCTTGTCCTAGAACGTCGTCTGCGACAGCGCTTTATCTTATCTTTAGAATTGCAAAGAAATGTAAAGCGTTTTCTGAGGATTTTGGGCTGCTGCCGCACGCAGAGTGAGATGTGTTTGGGTTTGTCCTTTAAGCTTTGAGGATCTGCTTTCGGGCGTCCTTTTACTCAATCTGGTTAGGGTTAACAACAATTTTGCCGCATCAGCGTTACTGGCAACTTATACTCAACATTAGAGATGCTTCGATCTCAGCTCGTTTAAATTCCTAATCCCTATGACTGCTCAAGTTGCTCAAGATAAGACTGTTTTACGCTATGACGTGCTTGGTGCTAGGCGTTTCAGCAACTACTGGTGGGCCTCCATTATCTCAATTGGGGGGGGGTGGTTTTTTTGCTGGCTGGCCTGTCTAGCTATTTCCACACTAACTTTTTTGCCCGTTGGTAATGCGGTCGATCTCGTGTTTGTCCCCCAAGGGCTGGCGATGGGTCTGTATGGCGCGGCTGGGACGTTGCTAGCACTCTATCTATGGTTGACTGTGGTGTGGGACCTGGGAGGCGGCTACAACGAGTTTGACAAGCGGACGGGTCAGGCAAAAATTTTCCGGTGGGGTTTTCCTGGAAAGAATCGCCAGATTGAGTTGAATTTTAAGTTGAGCGATGTGCAGGCGGTCAAGGCGACGCTGCGAGAAGGAATCAGCCCGAAACGATCGCTCTATCTGCGAGTCAAAGGGATGCGAGAGATTCCCCTGACACGAGTGGGTCAGCCCTTGGCGTTGTCAGAATTGGAAAATCAAGCAGCGGAACTGGCGCGATTTTTGGGTGTACCGCTTGAGGGCTTATAGTCGTTTTGCGGCCAAATGACCGGATCTTGCAAAGATTTGCCAGGAAGTCAAGAATCTTACCCGATTCTCTTCCCTGTGTTTGCGGCAAAAACATCGCTTTAGATCTGCCTCGATCTCCTGCTTTATGTCGGTCGCAATTCTGCATCTATGCGTAAGATGTTTAGATGGTTTTGTTGGAAGAGGTGACGAAAAATGCAGACAAAAATCCGAAATTGGTTTCTATCAGCTTTAGCGGTTGCCCTCTTCGCGATCGTGGGTTGCAATTCACAGGCCAGTTCTTCGGCTCCGGCTTCGCCCAGTGCCTCGCCGACGACAACGGCTGCGGCTCCAGACCCCGGTGTTTCGGCAAGCTCTCCTCAGACTGCGGGTTTGCCCAGACTAGAAGGCAAGGCAACGGTTGTGATGACAGTGAAGGGATCGCCCATTACGATCGACGTAGACGGCACAGACGCTCCGGTCACGGCCGGAAACTTTGTCGATTTGGTAGAACGGAAGGTTTACGACGGATTGGTGTTTCATCGCGTTGTGCGAGAGCCTCAGCCATTTGTGGTGCAGGGCGGCGATCCGCAGGGCAAAAATCCCAACTTTCCCCTAGAGCAGTTGGGGACGGGTGGCTTCACCGACCCAACCACCAACCAGGCTCGCAATATTCCCCTTGAAATCAAGCCTGAAAAGGCAAGCGATGCGATCGTCTACAGCAAAATTTTGGACTCTGGCGCACCAAAGCTCAAGCATACCCGTGGGGCAGTGGCGATGGCCCGATCGGCGTTCCCTGATTCTGCGTCTTCCCAGTTCTACTTTGCGCTGTCTGATCTGCAATTTTTGGATGGCAGCTACGCAGTGTTTGGCTATGTGACGCAAGGGATGGAAGTTGTCGATAAGATTCAACAGGGCGATCGTATTGAGTCAGCCAAAGTGACCAAAGGGCTAGAGTCTCTGAAAAAATGATCAAACTTGAGCAGGTCTGATCAACTTCTGCGGGTGTTATTTTGTCGCTATCCTGCTTTCACTATCATAAAATTTCAGGGAGGCTTTAACCTCTAAAATCAAAACGGTGCTGGCATTGGGGCGAGGAACGGTTTGCAATGATCCGCCTGCTGCCTCGAATGAGTCTTAGGCTAGGGGCCAGCGGGAGCCGTTGGAGAATCGAGCATGGTGGAGTCGATCGCTGTTACTCAAATTCAAGCTGGCCAAATTCCAATTGAAGGCCGAGTTGATCCCGTCCTATACAACGACTGGTATGCCATCGCCCGATCGAGCGATGTGCCAGCCGGAACAGTGCGATCGGCGCAGCTATTTGGCGTGAATCTGGTTTTGTGGCGGGGAGAAAACACGGCAGTGTTGGCGTGGCACGATCGCTGCCCCCATCGTAGTGTCAGGCTTTCGGGCGGCAAGGTCGAAGACAATTGTTTAGTGTGTCCCTATCATGCTCTGGCCTTTAATGCTGAGGGGCGGTGTGTAAAAGTTCCGGCGCATCCTGATTATGTGCCACCCAAGCAAGCCTGTGCTCAGACCTTTTTGGTATCGGAGCGATATGGTGTGATCTTTGTCTCGTTGGGCAATCCGATCGCAGATGTGGTTCCCTTTCCGGAATGGGATGACCCAGACTATCGTACCTATTTGAGTGGCGGGCATCGATTTCGCTGTAGTGGGTTGCGAGCGATCGAGAATTTTTTAGATGTGTCCCATTTGCCCTTTGTTCATGGGGGAATTTTGGGTGAGTCCGATCGACCTACGATCGCAGACTATGAGGTGATGCCCATTGAAACTGGCATCTACATGAAAAACATTCAGATCTGGCAGCCCGATCCTGATGGCACAGGGCAAGGAGGAATTGCCACCTACGACTATTGGACATTGCGCCCGCTTGTCGCTGCCCTGCGTAAGCAAAAGTCTGATGGTCAGACCATGATTTTGTGGTATGTTGTCACCCCGATTTCAGAGGAAGAATGTGTAGGTTGGATGTGGGGAGCACTCAACTACGCGCACCATATTCCAAAATCAGATTTAGTGGCCTTTCAAGATCGCGTTATGCTGCAAGATGTAGAAAATCTAGAATCACACAACCCAAAACGACTTCCTCTAGATACACAAATTGAATTTCACCTACCTAGCGATCGGGCTTCTCTGGCATACCGCAAATGGCTAAAAAAGCTAGGTGTCACCTACGGCACGGTTTGTTCTCGTTAAAGTGTTTTCGTTAATCGTGTTCTCGTCAGTAGTTTTGGCGCTCGCCATCATTTGGAGAAGTTGCGGATGTAGAAGTACAGATGAAAGCATCGTTTGTGATGTCAATCTGCTGATAGCAATTCTTCAGAGCTTTGCCCCAACTGAGTCAAGAATCGCATAGCCTGCGCGATGTAGCTAGCACAATCGTAGGGAGAGCTTTCGTAGAACGATCGCCAGGCAACTCCTTTGTGTTCATCATAGTGATCGCTGAGGTTAGGATTTTTATCTATCCAAGCAATCCGCACAGCATGGCCGATCAGCACATCTAACACAATATATTCTTCAACTCTCAGATCGGGGTTGCGTTCGGTCAAGATGGCTAACTCCATCAGCGCTTCGACATTGACCTGGCGATATTCGGGCGCTTGAATTTTGTTCAACAGGTGTTCAACTTGCAGGGCAAAATTTTTCTCGCCAGCAGTCATCTCCATGATCAGCAATTCACTATCCAGACGGTTCCGCCGCTCTAGCTTGTCGCCAATTACTAAGCCTTTGCAGTGGTTCAAAAGCTGCCACACAGTCGGGTAAAAATCTTTAGGAACTCGATTGAGCGCGCCATCTAATTGTCGTTTGCGCCACCAATCTTGATTGGCTGGCTCTACCTCAGTATGTTTGTCGAGCATCACCACCCAATCGATTCCTCGATCGGGCAGTTTTACGCGCAGCGACTCTTGCTTAAACAAAGCCCGATTAAAGTCTGCATAGCTTTCGAGAATCTGGCGGAGTCGAGTTTTGATCTCAAACGGGCTAAACCGCATCAATCGTTCGTAGGCTTCGTCTTGTGTCACTTTCAGTTCTCGTGCCATGTCGCTGGTCATCAGCACGATCAAATACCCCACTCGCAAGGTGAGCAAGCCTTTGAACAGATCGGGTTCTGATCGAATCAGCAAGCTCAAATAAATCAAAATCTCTTGAGTAAGCACCCGATCGCGAATGTCTTCTCGACAAAAGTGCCGGATTTTCTCCAACACTTCGCTATAGGGGAGCGGCTGGGCAATCAGAGAATCTTCGTTGTAGGCCCGACCCACAGCGATCTGCTTTTGGCGCACTAGAATATCTGTCACCGCATCCGACAAGCCAACATCGACTTTATCCAATAGCCCTGCCGCCCGGCGCACAATGCCCCAATAGGGTGAACCTGTTTCGTCGCCCTTGCTGGCTTTAGCATAAACTTCGTTGAGCAGATCTCGCAGGGCGATCGAGCGATCTGACCATTGCGTCTCAAAGTCGAGTCCTTCTAAGCGAGCCAGTTTGCTGAGCAGTTCAATTTGCTCGTAGAGGTTTTCTGACCCGCGCAAACTGTCGAGCAGAGCCGCAACATCGGTTTGATATTCCAACCGAAATTCTTGAATTTGGCTGAGGGGAGAGGTTTTTTGGGGGTTGTGGCGCAGGGTAGAATGGGTGGTTGCCAGGTGGGCTACAGAAGCAGAAGTAAACGCACAATCGCTAGCAGAATCGATGCGCTCGATGCCCGAAGTGAGCATAATTTGCTTGAGGCGACCGAGTTGCACAGGAACCTCTCCACAGCGACCGTTTTGCAAATCTTGCACGAGATCCAGGAGGGCTTCGCGGCCGAGGTCTAGCATTTCATTGGTCAACAGCAAAGTCACGATCGGTCTGCCGAGATCCTTCCAGTGGCGATGGATGTAGGCAAGTTCGCTTTTGATGCTGGAGACGAGAAAGTGGTAGTCGAGGGTGAGATAAAATCGCTCTGGCTCTAGATAAGACGGCAGGAAGGCGATCGTTTCTCCACAGAGCTTAAAGATGCGGGAGGTAGTTAGGCTTCGCATTCGACGCATGGGGCGACCACTCAGCCCAAGTTTGTCGTTGCGTCCTACCTGAGCATAGGCGATCGCCAGTTCTTTGGCATGGCGAACCTGGATGGGTTCAATTTGCTTTAGGGTCTGCGTATCAACATTATGAGTAGCAAGGCGGGTTTGCAGGGCTTCACTTTCTGCGAGAAGGGCAATCTGAACGGTGGCTTTGCGGCGCTGCCCAAGTCGCAGGTGGCCACCGATCGGATCAACATCGCCCACGGCTAACAGTCCCTCGTTTAGCATTTGTGCCAACAGGTATAAACTTTGTGCCCAGACCAGTGGCACATTTTCGTTGGGAATGCGGTTTTGGCTGTGGGGCTTGGCTTTTTCTGCTTCGATCGCAGCTTCAGGAACAATGTATAACTCTGGCAGTAGTTTTAAGCCGTCGCGTTCTACGACGAGTTGGTCTAGCAGTCGCAAATATTCGCCTGCTTGCAAGAGATCACCACGAAACAATCCGTCTAATGCCAAATAGGTGAAGAACAGCGGCCATTCACATTCAATATGTTCAAATTGTTTCAGTTCCCACGGTTCGTAGTGGAGACGGCTATTGTCTTCTATGACGGTTTGGTGTCCGTCGCGCAAAAATCGTTTGCAGCCGTAGTTGCCTTCTAGAAGATCGATAATTTTGTTGCGAGTACGATCGACTACTTCTAGATCTTCAACCGCAAAGGCCGGATAGCCGATCGCACTGAGCAGCGCAGCATCCACTTCCTTAGAACTCGATTCTCTGGGCAGCAACGATTCGAGAGTGGTGCGGCAGCGCGCAATCTCATCAGGCAGAACGTGAATCACAGAAGACTGGTTGCCCCGCACACCAAACAGATTGAGTCCGTTCATGGCTTCTAGGGCTGCTTTGGCCATACCCACAGAACTGGCATTGAGTTCGGGGTTGCCGTGGTTAATTTTGTTGCCCCGCTCCCAGATGCCAAAGTCTGGGGTTCGGTAGGTTCGGCCGATGTAGTAGATCAGGTTTTGAATGAAATTAACTTCGTCTAGGGTGAAGACGATCGCCAATCCCGATTCGGTCATTTGGGCCAACATCAGTAAAAAAATCGAAGTGGCATCCAGTTGCAAGTGTCCCCATTCGTCGTCACCCACTACAATGTCGCCTGTGTCGGTGTCATATTTGGCGTGCAGGGCATCCAGGGGAGACTGGTTTTCTTTGAATTTTTCGACTTTTTTCGACTGTCGCATCATGGCAAACAGCAGTCCGCGCATCAATTTGACAACGCTATGTTCAAGCTCGTAGGCGCGCCCCTGATCGGCATCTGCTTTGCGATAGGCCAGCCCCAAGCCCCAAACAGCGAGGATGCTATAGACGTTATCGCGTACCCAGGCATCGGTGTAATCTCCGTGGGCATTGACGGCGGTGCTGGCAGGGAGCAAGCCAGAGATGGGGTTTTGGCGGTTGAGAATGACTGCCCGCACTTGCTCATAGTAGTGGTCGAGGCGGGTTACTAGGTCGGTTGGGTTAATTGCCATACCACTCCTGAGCAGTGAAGGAATTGAGGTGAGCGGAGATCAAGCTTAAATTGAAGCATGATCCAGGTCTCTATAAATCTCTATCAATATTATGATGTGGTTGATATTTTGGTATGGGTGGATCATGACAGTGGCGATCGCCATAGCCCATTCTTTAAGGCAATTTTTTAAGACACCCAATCTTACCCTGTCGCGCTGGAAGATTTTACGATCTTGCTGAACCTATTCTGTGTTGGCCAGCCCCCAAGCTCTACCCTTAGGTGAATCAATCTCCCTCTCAAGTAGATGGGATTTGCACATATCGTCACCCATCATTGTGAGTGACGATACAAGCGTTTAAGAGAAATACATGCAGGGTAGTTTAGTCACACTTTTAGATATGGAGGATAGATATGGAGGAGCAGCTTCTTCCTAAGTTCCAGGAGGCTCAGCATCAGCAAAATCCATATGCTAAAGCTGAACAAGCTTTTACCGAGTTGTTGATTGCAGAAGATTTAGATAGAAACCTACCCCAACATTCGTTGAAGGTGGAAATCTTCGAGCAAGCCTTGTCTTCTGCGTTGGTGAAGGCATACGGTGCTGAGGAGTCTTCTGAGGCGGCTCACCAATTTATTCAACGAGTTCTCTATCGGATCAATCGTCTCCATCTTTTTGGTATGACGATCTAAATAACTATGCAAATGAACGATCGCCCTTTTTGCATAAAATTCGAGACCTCATAGAAAGCGTTTGGCAAGAATGGGAGCTTGAAAACTTTGATGTTGAAGTTTATCAGCAAGGAGGTGTCAAGCAAGCTCTTCTCGATCGCTTTGCGGCTGACTTAGAACCACCACTTTCATATGACGCATATTACATGCGTGAGCAAATGACTTTAGAAGGCTATCGCTATTTGCTGGCGATAGCATCTTTTGACGGGTTGATCGAAGCCAGTCGGCTGTCGAGAATTTTAGGTGGTGCAGCCAATGAGGTACAAGCGACGCTTACCAAAGTTTTACTAGAAGAATATGGTAATGGTCGCCTCTCGCGCAAACACTCGACTTTCTTTGCCCAAATGCTAATGGAATTGGGACTAAGCACCCGACCTGAAGCCTACTTTGATCTAGTTCCCTGGGAAGTTCTAGCTAGCATCAATCACAACTTTTTGCTCACCGAATGTAAACGTTATTTCCTGCGCTATAACGGCGAACTTGCCTACTTTGAGGTAGCTGGCCCTGCGGCCTATCGTACCTACTTGGCGGCTGCAAAACGACTCGAATTGTCTGACGCAGCCATGGGCTACTGGGATTTGCATATCAAAGAAGACGAACGACATGGACGCTGGATGATTCACAACGTCACATTGCCTTTAATTGAAATGTATCCCGATCGCGCCTGGCAGATTGTTTTGGGATATGACCAGGAAAAATTGATGGGCGATCGAGCCAGTGAAGCAGTTGTGCGAATGATTCGTCAGGGAGAACAAACGGAACCATTGCCCGTGGTTTCGGCTTGATCACAGAGATTTTGACCCCATACTTCAATCCATTGAGGATACTATTTTGACTGGAATTTTGCTGCGATCTCAGACCACCACCAGATCTAAATCAGAAGCCGAAGTGTTCTTCTGCCCCGAAGAATCTCATTTCTACTCCCATTGTTTAGAGCGTTTGGTGTTTAATCACTGTTGCGACACCGATACGATCGCTGAGTTTGGCTGTGGAGATGGCACACCTGTGCTTAACTCTTTGATTCGGACAAATTTTGTGGGTTCTGTTCATGGCTATGAATTGAACCCTGCTGCTTCTCAAGTGGCTCAGTCTAAAATCGCTCAATATGGGTTAGATCATCAATACTGTATCCATACCGGATCGTTCTTCGAGTCGCCAAGACCCATTGCCGAGTATCTGATTGCTAACCCGCCCTATCTGCCTGCACCCGATACTGACATTCTCATGCCCCTGCTCTATGGTGGCTTTGATGGTGGAGCTATTACAAA
>JAAUOZ010000222.1 GCA_012034655.1 Leptolyngbyaceae cyanobacterium CSU_1_3
AAGATTTTGGACGGGGTGCAGGGGTGGAACCCTGGCTGGGGGAGCAGCCCCCACACCCCTTCTAAACCAAAATCTATAGGCTGACGCAGTATAGCTGCGATCGTGGGGAGTGAGCGATCGTGGTTCTAGGGAAGGCTGGGTAGCCTCCTTCAGCACGGGTTCTGAGGGGCGCTCTTGGCTCAAACGCTTGAGTTCTTGCTCAAATTGTTCGCGGCCTTTTCTAAAAAAATCCTCAGAGCTGGATGGAATCAGATCACGAGAAATTCGTTGTGCCTGAGCCGCACTCAACCCACGACTCGACCCAGCGATCGAGAGATCATGAGCCGCCGCGCCTGGCAACAGGATAAATAGACCCCAAACGCCCAAAGTCAAGCAACGCCATTTTGCTTTCATTATTTACACGCTTGTAGAAAACACCATCAGGAACCCTACTTATAGGCTAACGCTCTCGATTAAGATCGGATAAAGTTGAGCGCATAATGTCTACAAAATTTTGACCCTGGGATGGAGAAACCGTTGGAATCTAGAGCACCATTGACTTTGAAGTCTAACCAGACTCACCAGAAGTCTATACAGTGGGTGAAAGCCCAATGGGACGATCGCCGAAATCTTAGCCTCCAACCTGCTGCTTACCTAGACGGTAGAAAAATGGGTGGAGCCGATGCCGGCGTGTCTCTATTGATGCTGCACGGTTTTTTAGGCGATAGTGCCTGCTGGTTGCCTCTGATGGAGCGGCTCAACGGGCAATGTCGTTGCATCGGGCTAGATCTATTGGGATTCGGCGAGTCTGCGAAACCTGCGATTCGCTATGACGTAGCCCAAGAAGTGGCTTTTGTGCGCCAGGTAGTCGAAACATTGCTCCTCGAACCCTGCTACATTTTGGGTCACTCCTTTGGCGGGTGGGTGGCAGCCGCCTATGCTTTGCAGTATCCCAATTTGGTAAAGGGCATCATTTTAGCCGCTCCCGCAGGCATCCGCGACGACAGTTTTTGTGGCCGATATGACCATCTCAGACCGTTGCTCTGGCAGACTCCGATCGTCGATTGGGCCTTAGCGTTCCTCAAGCCCCTCTCCGTGCCCTTCGGGCAACGACCCACCCTCGATCAACTGTCCTGGTTTCGCCAAGAATTGAACGCGCAACCTGCCGCCCGATCGTTTCTCGTCGATCGTCTGCGCCCCGAAGATGCGATCGACACCGTTGAAAAAGAGGTTCATCGACTCCGAGTTCCCACCCTCGTCATTACGGGCGATCGCGACGAAACCATCCCGCTCTGGCACTGCGAAACCTATGCCAGCCAGATCCCCAATGCTCGACTGGCGATCGTTCCCCACGCCGACCATGCCCTGCCCCAAAAGCACGCCCCAGAACTGGCAACCTTGATCACTCAGTTCCTATCCGAACAGCATCCCCAACTTCCAAGTTGCGCCTCCAAAGCCTAGTAGTCCGTCAATAAATGATTGACGGGTAACCAAACGCTAGGAGATTGATTCAGGTTAAATTTTGAGGGTTTTCAACCCGTCAAAATTTTCTTGACAGACCACTAGTCGCTGATCAAATTTGAGGTTATTTTTAAGGGGCTGAAAACCCCTCAAAATTTTCTTGACAGTCCACTAGCGGGCGTTGCTTTAGGAATGAGAATTAAATAAACTGTCAGGCTTTGGATTCGCCCTCACCCCCCTTCTCCCAAGTTGGGCGAGGGGAGTCAGAAAGAGTCCGGTTCCCCTTCTCCTAGATTGGGAGAAGGCAATCAAAATCACAAGTTATTTAATTCACGATCCTTAGAAATCACCGAATTAGAAAATTGCTACGCCTTCGGTTAAAAGATGCCCGAAGATATTAAACAACGCTCCGAATCGCTTTCCCCCGATTCTGCACTTTGCCCTGAGCATTTTGCAATGATATCGATCGTTCTACCTATCGTTTTGGAGAGAAGATCATGAGTGCTTCAAATTTACCCGACGCAGCACAGGCCGCAATGACCGATGCGGTTTTGGCAGCGAACCTGAAAACTCAGCAAGAAAAAGGTCCCGATCTACGCCAGGTTCATGCCAAAAGTCACGGTTGTCTGTGGGGAGAATTCATTGTTGAAGAAGCCTTACCCGAAGCGCTCAAAGTCGGAATTTTTTCTAGCGCGCAAACCTACCCCGCCTGGGTGCGTTTCTCGAATGGCTCTGAACCCGAACAACGCGGCAAACTCAAGTCTGATCACGAACCCGATGCGCGAGGCATGGCCATCAAACTGATGAATGTAGACGGCAAGAAAGTGCTGGATGACGAAGAAAAAACCCAAGACTTCATCATGCTAAATCATCCAGTTTTCTTTGTGCGAAATGTTCAAGGGTATATTGACCTGGCCAGAGCCGCCACCGATCCTGAAATTGCCAAGTCGATGCAGCCAACATTTGCTATTCTCAAACAGATTTCAAGCAAAGTTGTCACCAATCCCTTGCACATTGAATACTGGAGCACCACACCCTACAAACTCGGATCTCAAGCGATCAAATTTGCTGTCCATCCCCATACTGAGACTATTGAGTCCACAGTGCCCGACTCCGAAAACTACCTGCGCGAGGCAATGGTCGCTTCTCTCACAGAAGCCAGACAAGAAGCCCGATTTGATTTTCTAGTTCAAGTATTTGTAGACGAAGAGAAGACCCCGATCGAAGACCCCATGCAAGAGTGGAAAGCAGAGGATGCACCCTACATCAAAGTTGCAACCCTTCGCATTCCCAGCCAACCCTTTGACTTTGAAGAGCGAAAACGCCTGGATGAAGGACTCTCCTTTTCGCCGTGGCACACCCTGCCCGATCACGAGCCTCTAGGCAGCGTCAACCTTGCGCGCAAAAAATCTACCAGACGATCGCCCAAGCCCGTCGCGACACCATTCAACAGCGCCTCCGAGAACCTTCTCCTTATCAGCCTTAGGCGATCGAAAGCTGAACTTTAGAAGGGAAGCCGATGGGGCGCTACCCCTACGGTAGATTTTCTATTACACAATCAGCAACGCTCCTTGTTTGTCTGCAAATCCCCTACTTGAGGACAGCCGAGACGGCCATCCCCCAGAGCGTTTGTGATCTACTGAGCGTAAGCTGGTGGACTGACAAAATCTTGCCCCCTCATCCCTCAATCTCTTCTTCTTGGGTTCAGAATTACTCTCCCAGAGCAGGGTTGGGGTGAGGGTCTTCTGAGTTTTGTTCAGTCCACCAGGAGCGTAACGCTGTTTAAATCGCTTGCAACAGATCCTCCACTTCTCCTCTAACGCCACCAGATTTTTGTTGCGTCAGTCCAGAAGTCAGGAATTTTTTCCCATTCCTCAACCTTAATTTCTGTTAAACCTTTAGGGAACAAAATCGTGCGAGATCACGACAATCTGAATAGCTCCAAATATTGATGATTGCGCTCCATACAGGCAGGTTATTGCCTCTCGATCGTTGAGGCTATGCCACCTCGAACCATCTTGAACTGCATTTCCAATAATTGCTCTCTCGCTATTAACTCTAGTTAAGTTATTGATCTTTCTAGTAGCCATGAAAACGCCACAACTCGCTGCCACAACTCTCCTGCTGCTACTTGCCACCACAGCCCCGCTCAGAGCAGAAAACCCTGACCACGTTCGTCAATTGCTTGAAACTCGCCAATGCAGACGGTGTGATCTCAGCAACGCCAACCTAGATGGGGTGAACTTGCGAAACGCCAACCTGGAAGGTGCAAACCTGCGCGGCGCAGATCTCCGCCAGACCAACCTCAGAGGGGCTGACCTCTCCGATGCCAATCTGCAAGGCGCGAATTTGCGAAACGCCAACCTGCGTAATGCCAACTTCACCGGAGCTAACCTGCGCGGCACAGACCTGCGAGGAACCATTCTCGAAAACACATCCAGCGATCGCTTCGGTCGCTCTGATTCAGATTGGAGGCGCAACTCCGACAACCGCGATCGCGACTTTGATTGGCGAAACCGCGATCGCGAACAAGACCGCAACCTTGAAAGCTACACAGGCAGCATCCAGCGCATCTATCAAGAGGTCACGGGTAGAAGTGGTAACTCCAACGAGGTGCGACGCTATGCCCGCAGCCTGTCGAGTGGGCGATCGCTCTCTGATGTGCGCCGCGACATCGCCCGCAGCTACGAAGCCAGAGATGCAATCAACGAAATCTACGAAAACATGCTGGGACGATCGGCAGAATCACGCGGACTCCGCACCTGGATGGGATATCTAGAACGAGAGGGACGATCGATTCGAGACCTGCGCCGCGAAATTGCCCGTACCCCCGAAGCCCAAACCGCCCTCAATCAGGTCTACCGAGAATTTTTGGGCCGAGACATCGACCCCAGTGGTCTAAGAACCTGGACAGCCGTTCTGATGCGAGGGGGAACCCTAGAGGATGTGCGTCGAGAAGTTTCGCGTAGCCCAGAAGCGAGAGGCAGACGGTAAGTAGCAGGGTGAAATGAAAGCCAACAGATGCCGGGTTTCGACGGCGCTCAATCCTCCGTTAGGGAAGATTTTGAGCCAATCAGGCGTGATATCGCTAGAATCTGCCTCCTCCTAACTGGTGAGTTTTGTGTGTAAGGAACGAGACCACAAAACGTTACAATAACCGAGCTAATCTATAGTTTCGGCAGACTAAAAAGTAAGTGCAAGTCCCTTCTGTTTCGTTCGATTCTTCTCCTGTCGGAGACCGTTCTCTATCATCAGGTGAGCTTCCTTTTACCCTCAAAGACGTGCGCTCGGCCATCCCCGATGCGTATTTTGTTCCTTCTACAGTGCGATCGCTGTCCTACTTTTTTCTAGATTTGGGCATTCTGGCTGGGTTGTACGCGATCGCTGCTTATCTCGATTCCTGGTGGTTTTTCCCAATATTCTGGTTTGCTCAGGGCACAATGTTCTGGGCACTTTTTGTGGTTGGGCATGACTGTGGCCATGGCTCCTTTTCTAAACACAAATGGCTGAACCATTTAGTGGGGCATCTGTCTCATTCTCCGATTTTAGTGCCCTTTCATGGTTGGCGGATTAGTCACCGCACCCACCATGCCAACACTGGAAACATTGAAACTGACGAAAGCTGGTATCCGGTGACAGAAGCTCAATATGAGCAGATGGGCGCTGCCGAGAAGCTAATGCGGTTTTATCTGCCATTGTTGGCCTACCCGTTATATCTATTTCGTCGATCGCCCGGTAAGCAGGGTTCACACTTCTTGCCCGAAAGCTCACTGTTTAAGCCGTCTGAACGAAATGATGTGCTGGTAAGTACGATTTGCTGGATGGCAATGGTGGGCTTTTTGGGAGTGTTGACGGTGCAATATGGTTGGCTGTTTTTGGTCAAATATTATCTAGTCGGCTATGCCATATTTGTCGTTTGGCTCGACTTGGTAACGTTTTTGCATCATACTGAGCCAGATATTCCGTGGTATCGCGGGGATGATTGGTACTTCTTGAAAGGAGCATTGTCTACGATTGATCGGGATTATGGTGTGTTTAATCCCATTCATCACGATATTGGCACTCATGTTGCCCACCACATTTTCTCAAATATGCCTCACTATCATCTTAAGGCGGCTACAGAAGCGATTAAACCTGTGCTGGGCGAATATTATCGCAAGTCTGATGAACCCATCTGGAAAAGCTTTTTCCGCTCCTATCTAGCGTGTCATTTTGTGGCAGATACGGGGTCAAAGATTTATTATCAGTCTCCGACGCATCCATTGAATTAAAGATTGAGTTGAATTAGTTGTGTTGAATTCACGATCGCTGCCTTGAGGGGGCGATCGTTTTTTATAGAGACGGGAGAGTTGGGGAAGCGCACAAAATCCCAATACCAAAAACTCTGGGTGCGATCGCGATCCACAAAAATCAACAGAAGCTCGGCAATTATTGTTTTTATACTTCGCGAGACTCTACCAAAAATATCTCCAGCGCCCCGATCGCAGACTGCCGCAGTGGATATTGATAGACATCATCGATCGCCTTTAGCAACTCGACGGATTCAAACAATGTTCCTTTCATCGGTAATGTTCTAGATGTGTGGATAGGTGGGAGAATGAAAACGCTGTGATAGAGGTCTGAGTCTAGAGATGGTAGCTAGAACCGATTCAGTGTCCCGATTTCCAGAGTATTGATGTGGTCAAACATGGTCGCAGTGCTGCTGGGAAACAACGGTATTGTTGTCGCAACTCAGAGTGTTCAAGACGATCGTTCGTTTATCTTGAACTTTAGCTATCGTGGACGGCTGCCTGAAGTCAAAGCGCCAATCAGTGATATGGCAATCAACGGCAGTGGTATCCGCGATACTGCACGAGTGTTAAAGATTAGCCCGACGACCGTGATTAAAATGCTGAAAAAAAGTCAAGTCAACTTGAGCAAGTAAACACAGCGCTGCTCGAACAGTATCAACCGGATAACAATGCAGTCATGGTAGTCAGAGTCGAGGAGGCGGAGATGGATGAGATGTGGAGTTTTGTCGGGTCAAAGCAACATCAACGATGATTGTGGCACGCGATTGATCATCAGACCGGAAAGGTACTTGCTTATGTACTAGCAACGCCTAAAGACTCAGCCCTCAAGCAGCTTCAACAACGGTTAGCTCCCTTTGCAATTCAGCAGTTTTACACCGATAGTTGGGGAGCTTACTTGCGATTGTTAGATGAGCAGCATCACACTATTGGGAAAGCTAACTCGCAGCGCATTGAGCGCAAGCATCTAACTTTGAGAACTCGCATCAAGCGACTCGCCAGAAAGACAATCTGTTTTTCTAAGACTGAGAAGATGCACGACATCGTGGTTGGATTGTTCATCAACCGTCATGAGTTCGGGCGAGCAATATAGTGTGATATCCACACATCTAGAACACTACCGAGAGTGCATTGGGTCAAGGTACAACGTTCAAATTTTGTCTACCCATTAATACTCCAAGCTGAGGCAGGAGGGCGCTATTCCTGAAGCCAGTCAAATAGCTGACCGATGGTAAGTTCAAAGCTTTCGGCAAAAGCAGGCACTGGAATACGATCGCTCGACTCTTCAAACACAGCTAGAGTACGGTCTGCAAAGTAGACGAATACTAATTCTTCGTCTGGATCGATTAACCAGCCCATCTGAGTTCCGTTCGCAAGACAATGGAGAATATTGCGAACGACTTTCGTTTGGCTTTGGTCGGGAGAAAGAATTTCGATCGTCCAATCGGGCGCGATCGCAAAGGTATTTGAGACTTTGCCAGTCTCGTCGCGGGGAATCCGTTCCCAAATAAAGACAGCAACATCCGGCACAGTCGATCTTCCGCCAAAGGTGCAGCGCAGTTCAGGGTAGGCACGCGCAATGTGGTTCGGCTTTAGAACAGTGTTGATTGCTGGAACCAAATCGCCTTGAACAGTGCTGTGTTTTCCTTGGGGCATGGGCTTTTGAATAATTTGACCCTCGATAAACTCACTGGCAGGTTTGGTTTCCGGCAGTTGGAGGAATTCTTCGAGGGTGAGTGGCTTGATCGGAGTTTGTACCATGATGGGTAAGGAGGAATCGTTTGCCTCGCCTCTACTATTTTACTTTTTCTCGCCACTTGCAGATGGTGTGAACTGAAGCCGATCGGACTGAGATCCCCGGAAAAGGTATTCGGTCACTTGCAAGCCCATTGCTTTTTCTTCTCCGGGATGGGCGGGTAAGGGGAAGCGGAGAGATTGGTAGAGGGAAGTGCGATAGAGGTCAAAGACAGATTCGATCAGGTCGCCGTAGACGATCGCACTATCGAGTATCCAGCAGTAGGCAAAGAAAGCAGATGCGATCGCGCAGGGAATTGCCCACCACGTCCAAATTGTCCAGACCAGGAAGAGAATACTCCACGACAAAATTCGCACGCCGTTGTTGAGTTCGGTGCGGGCATCTTGCAATTCCTTTCTGGCGCTGTCGGGCATCAGGAGCCAAAGACGAGACCAGCAGGTGATAGTTTCAAGTCCATAGCGATCGTAGGGGCGGCGTTCGGCAGCGCGGAGAATGTTGCCGAGACGAGTGGGCAACTTGATGCTGTGGGAAATGAGCGATCGCGGCTTGCACTTCTTGCCCTGAGTTGGGTAGGTCTTGGGTGGGATTGTCGATCGCAAGGATTGAGTCAGCTTGGGTGCAAGTAGCAATTGTTTGAGCGGCAGTGAGAGATCGAGCATTAGGCGCATAAGTGAAGTGGATGTCATCAAAGGCATAGTGTTGTCCCGTAGAAGTGCTGGAGTCTTCTGTCCAAGCAGCGTGAAGTGGTAGCAGGCTGAGATATCCAGTTGGGACAAGGATTGCTTGATCAAAGTTGTGAGCCTTGAGATGACGGATCAACGGCTCCATTAGAGGTTGCCAGAGTTGATGGGTTACGGAGTCAATCGTATTTAGCCAACTTTGGCGATCACTTTGGGATTGGTTGTAAGCACTAAACCAGGTTTGAAGAAGTTCTTGTGCAAGCTATACTTTGTCAGGGCATAAAATTAAAG
>JAAUOZ010000030.1 GCA_012034655.1 Leptolyngbyaceae cyanobacterium CSU_1_3
CCCTTCAAGCAGAGTCGCGCTCGTGTCGGTGCGTGTACCTCAACCCCAGACATGATGCCAAAGGGCGTATTGTGGAAGTCGGGCGCGAGTTGGGTGACTGGGCCAATCAGAACAATCTTGTCCTTAAACACCTGCCCTTGCCTGAGAGAATCGTTATTCCAATTTTCTGGCGACAGAACGTACCAAAAGGGAATTGTCTCAAACGTGCCGCCATTTCCATAGAAAAAATTCCAGCGCCCTGGGGCGGAGGATAAGGCTGATTGGCTGCCTGCAAAGTTACTTCTGCAAAAGAAGACAGGTCGGCATTTTGGATAATTTCGGCTTCTTGAGGAGGTAGCGCTCTGAGAAACTGCTGACCCAAACGATGAATTTGCTGGTTGGGTTCGAGCGAAAAGTTGGTCGTGCCGATCGCGGCTTTTGCCGTCCGAAAGGGGCAGTAGGGTTGGGCAATATTGGACTGTGCACCTTGTTTACGCACCTCTTCGATATTAAACTTTGCCGCTAGCGTGATGCGTCCGTCGTAGCGCTGCAAAACCTCTGCCAGTTGGCGATCGTCCTCTGAAACCTCGCGGTTAGCCGAACAATCTAACGATGCTTGGTCGGTTGAGCCATAGCTGCTGGGCAAATCCCAAATCACATCCACCGCTACAGATTTCGCCCCTGCCCGCATGACTTGCTCGATCGCTTGGGCGTAGGTTGCCCGGCGCAGGGGCCAACTCGAAAGATGAGACAGCGATTCTTCTTCGATCGCCAAAATCACCACCTGACTCGGTGGCGGCACAACCCCTCGCACCCAAAACAGCAAGCTTTGAGCGTTTCGCTCGGCCGATTGCACCGACGGGAGAGCACTCGCGGTGACAGTGGCCGCCACGATCGCCCAGACCCCCGCCAACAGATGCCCAGTGTGCCTAAATCCAAGCTGGCTAAATTCGAGGCGCTTAAGATTAAAAGAGAACGATCTAGATCGATCGGGCTGTGTGGGAGAGCCACCCCCTTTTTTGGTATTTTTGGCAGACCCAGGAGGAGGAGAACTACCGCCCCCTGGGGAACTCTGAGTTTGAGGCAGTATTTCGGTCGGCGGGGTTGATGACTCGTCTGGCATAGGTTGTCTCAACTAGGGGCGTTTTCATCACTCAATTAACCTGCACCCATTACGGAGAAAAATTTCTACAACCATCATTTCCCATCCATAAGCCTATCCGCAAGATAGTGCCCTATTGAGGCAAAAAGTGAGGCAAAAAGCGATCTGTCTCAGCACTGCCTATGGGTTTGGCCCAATGCTGACCCTTGAAATCAGCCCAACCTCTGTGTGGATCAGGAGTATCCTGCTGTAGTTTATGCCCTGGGACAGTTTTGTCAAGGTACGATCGCCCAGCTTTACTCCTTTGTTGTAAACTTTTGTAATCATTAACCAACCCAAAATCTATCTTATTGATGAGGAATCAACTTGATCGGTCAGAGTTCACTGAATAGAGATCATTCTAAACTGTTGCTATAAACTGCCATTCAAGATATTAGGAGAGATTCTACAAATTTGTAAGTTTAAGGAGTTAGAAATTCTACTTAGCGCTTGTGTCCACATTATAACCTCTGTCTTTAGATAGAACTTACTAGATCAAGATCTAAAAAATATAAAGATCGGTGATAAATACCTCCCTCAAATGGGACAACTTAAGTCAAGGTTTATCAACAGACTGTCAAATGATTGCTGCCTACAGCGTAATTTCTAGCAATTGACTGGTTTTACGTTGCTAGAATTGATTATTCCAATTTTTCTACAAATTTTAGGCCTAATCTTATCTATGCATTATTCAATGAACCGTCTCTCTATATTTGTAGACGGCAACAATATGTTCTACGCTCAACAAAAAAATGGCTGGTTTTTTGACCCTAAACGAGTCTTAGAGTACTTTGTCGGAGAGCCGGATGTAGAGTTAGTCAATGCTTTTTGGTACACAGGTTTAAAAGATCCTCAAGATCAGCGAGGCTTTCGCGATGCATTGATTAGTTTGGGCTACACCGTCAGAACTAAAATTCTCAAAGAATATTATGACGACACATCGGGCCGCTATTCTCAAAAGGCAAATTTAGATATTGAAATTGTCGTAGATATGTTTAACACGGTTGACCAATACGATCGTGTGATTTTATTCAGTGGTGATGGCGATTTCGAGCGGGCGATCGAGTTTTTGCGCTGCAAAAGTACCCATATTACTGTCGTTTCAACTGAGGGAATGATTGCCAGAGAATTGCGAAATGCCACCGATCGTTACATCGACCTAAACGGCATTCGGGAGCACATCGAGAAAGCCGATTACTGAAAGCAACCTTCCCCTGATTCTGAGGAATTGGGTCTGCTCATCAAGCGTCCGATCGTCAAAGCTCACCCTAAATAGAGGTGAGGAGATTTCTCAGAAAGACAAATTTTTGAGCAGAAAGCTCGTTAGCTGCCCCGTATTTAGCGGTCTGATTGGGATTGTGAAAAAGGGTTCTGGCAGAATCTTTCTCACCCCGCTCTCACTCTCACAAATCATTCAAGACTGCTATATTAGGAGACTAAATCACTACCAAACCTAGTCGAGTTATGAACGTTCCATCTGATCGGATCATCATTTTCGATACCACCTTGCGCGATGGCGAACAGTGCCCCGGCGCAACCCTCAATGTGGATGAAAAGCTGGCGATCGCACGGCAACTAGCTCGACTTGGCGTAGACGTGATCGAAGCGGGGTTTGCCTACGCCAGCCCTGGAGATTTTGAAGCAGTCGAACGCATTGCCCAAACGGTGGGAACTGAAGACGGCCCCGTGATTTGCAGCCTGGCACGGGCAATTTCGGCAGATATCAAGGCGGCAGCAGAAGCGCTCAAACCCGCAAAACACGCCCGAATTCACACCTTCATTTCCACTTCAGACATTCATTTAGAATATCAGTTGAAGAAGTCGCGATCGCAGGTGTTGGCGATCGCCGAAGAAATGGTCGCCTATGCAAAATCCTTTGTGGATGATGTCGAGTTCTCGCCTATGGATGCGGCGCGGTCTGACCCCCAGTTTTTATATCAAGTCTTAGAGCGGGCGATCGCCGTTGGTGCAAAAACTATCAACATTCCCGATACGGTCGGCTACCTGACTCCGAGCGAATTTGGCGACATGATTCGAGGCATCCGTGAGAATGTGCCTAATGTCGATCAGGCGATTATTTCTGTACATGGTCACAACGATTTGGGGTTGGCGGTGGCTTGCTTTTTGGAGGCAGTCAAGAACGGTGCAAGACAGTTGGAGTGTACCATTAACGGCATTGGCGAACGGGCTGGAAACGCCGCCCTAGAAGAATTAGTGATGGCTCTCCATGTTCGTCGGCGATATTTCAACCCATTTTTGGGCCGTCCAGCCACCTCTGAAACCCCACTGACCCAGATCAATACGCAAGAAATTTACAAAACTTCGCGTCTGGTCTCCAATTTGACCGGAATGCTAGTGCAGCCCAACAAAGCGATCGTAGGAGCCAACGCCTTCGCCCACGAGTCTGGCATTCACCAAGATGGAATGCTCAAAAATAAGCAGACCTACGAAATTATGGATGCTCAATCGATCGGCTTGACCAGCAACCAGATTATTTTGGGCAAGCATTCTGGGCGCAACGCCTTCCGAACTCGCCTCAAAGAATTGGGCTTTGATCTGTCAGATCATGAGCTAAATAAAGCCTTTTTGCGCTTCAAAGAACTGGCTGACAAGAAGAAAGAAGTTACCGATTGGGATTTGGAATCGATCGCGAACGACGAAGTGCAGCGGGTTCCCGAATTGTTCAAGCTAGAAATGGTGCAGGTGTCTTGTGGCGATCATGCCCATCCTACGGCGACGGTTAGCCTTCGCACTCCCGAAGGCGACGAACTGATCGATGCCGCCACCGGAACCGGCCCCGTAGATGCCGTCTACAAAGCCATCAATCGTCTGATCAATGTGCCCAACCAATTGATCGAATTTTCGGTGCAGTCGGTGACGGCGGGCATCGACGCGATCGGAGAAGTGACGATTCGCCTCAAGTATGGCGATCGTATCTTTTCGGGTCACTCAGCCAACACCGACATCATCGTCGCCTCGGCTCAGGCCTACATAAATGCACTAAATCGTCTTTATACAGCGCTGCAACCTGCTGAAAATGCAACAGACGATATAGAGGTAGTTTCGACCCAAGGGCAAGTCTAGCCAGGGCACAATGATCCACTGTAGAGCAGCATTCAGCACCCCTTTTCTACGGGCACTAACCTGACGATATCAATGATATTTTGTGGGGTGGAAGTGCAAACCTCCGCCCTTTATTTTTTAGGAGCCTATGCAAGACGAAGTTTTACGCAAAGAACAAGACTTCCACGATCGGTGGGCAAGCACGATCGATGTAGATGGCATTCGCGTTGCAGACTACTTTGAAGCGTGTACTGCGCCAGAAAATCGGTTTATTCTCAGGCAGCTTGGCGATGTGCGCGGAAAATATTTGCTAGATCTGGGTTGTGGCGCAGGCGAAAATAGTGTCTACTTTGCCAAACTGGGCGCGAGGTGCGTGGCTACAGATTACTCTCCGGGCATGGTCGAAGTAGCGCTGAAACTGGCTGAGGCTAACCAGGTGCAGGTCGAGGGGCGCACCATTAATGCGATGGCGATCGACTTTCCAGACAACACCTTTGACATTATTTACGCCTCCAATCTGCTGCACCACATCCCCGACCCCCGCCTGACGCTCAGTGAAATGCACCGAGTCCTTAAGCCGGGTGGCAAAGCTTGCTTTTGGGACCCGCTCAAGCACAACCCAGTGATCAATGTCTATCGGCGGATTGCTACCAAAGTCCGAACGGAGGATGAGACACCCCTGGATATTAATCTAGTGGGCTATATTCGATCGCTCTACTCTAAAACTCACTACGACACCTTCTGGATCGCAACCCTGTGGATTTTCTTGCAGTTCTACCTGATCGAAAAAGTCAACCCCAACGAAGAGCGCTACTGGAAGAAGATTATCGTGGAACAAGCTCGACTAGAGAAAACCTATCTGCGATTGGAGAAACTCGACAGACTGTTGAAGAAGCTGCCGTTTGTGAAACGATTTGCCTGGAATCTGTCCGTCGTCGCCACTAAGTGACCCATGCATTCAGCAACGTCACAATAAATTCTGGTGGAGGCATGGGACTGCTATGTCCCTAAGGAACGTGGATTCCAATCATGCCGTCCACTGCAAGGTTGTCTTGCCCTCACCCCAGCCCTCGCCCAGATTGGGAGAGGCAGCAAGAGTCCGGTTCCTCTTCTCCCAGATTGGGAGAAGAGGTTAGGGGATGAGGGCGAAGATCTTCGGCATTGATCAATCCACATTCCTAAGCTATCTGACCCATCTGGCGGTCAATTATTTTCAAGAATCGTCTGCATAGAAAACGCCGGGGGACATTTTGGGATATCTACGATCGCTAATCGGCATAACAAAATCTCTAGCGATTATCTATCTCACGGTCTGCTTCATTCTGTTTTTGGGGCAAAATCGTCTGATCTTTATGCCGCCCAAAACAATCTACGAAACACCTGATGCTTACAATTTGCCCTATCAGGACGTATGGCTGCCCATAAAAACCAATTGGGGGATTCAGCGAATTCATGGCTGGTGGCTGCCCCATGCACCCTGTGCCAACTGTGAATGTGCCAACTGTGAAGTCGATCGTCCAACGCTGCTCTATTTTCACGGCAACGCGAGCAACGTCAGCACAGAAATTAGCATGGCGCAGCGTTTCTACCAGTTGGGCTTCTCGGTGTTGCTGATCGACTATCGAGGCTATGGCCAAAGTGAGGGGGGCTTTCCGTCTGAGTCTAAGGCTTATCAAGATGCACAGACTGGCTGGGATTTTTTGACCCAGACTCAGAAAATTCCGGCGCAAGAAATTATTCTCTATGGGCACTCCCTCGGTGGTGCGATCGCCCTCGATCTGGCCAGCAAGCACCCCGATGTGGCTGGAGTCATTGTGCAAAACACCTTCACGTCTATGCAGGCAATGGCCAAACGAAATTGGGCGTTTCGTCTGTTTCCGATCGAACTCATTCTCACTCAACAATTTAATTCGCTCAAAAAAGTATCGTCCCTAAAGGCTCCTGTTCTGTTCATCCACGGCACGACTGACACCCACATTCCAGTGGAGATGTCGAAAACGCTCTACGCTGCTGTCCCCCAACCCAAGCAACTCCTGCTGATTCCCAACGGTGAACACAACCACACAGACCTATTGTTTGAACCTCCAGCCCGACAGGATCTACAGGATTTTTTGAAGCGATCGCTCAAGCTGCCAAAAACCTGACAGCTACGAGATTCCCATCCCCAAAAAAGTGCCGCGAGAACTCCGTCGCCAGCGAATCCCCTGTGACCGTTAAAATAAAGGAATCGCGTTGCAGTACCCAGAGGAAACTGATGATTAGCCCGAATCAGGTTGAAGCAATGATTAAGACTGGTTTACCTGATGCTCAGGTGCAGGTGCAAGACCTCACAGGCGGCGGCGATCACTACCAGGTGACAGTCGTTTCGTCTCAGTTTGAGGGCAAGCGGCGGGTTCAGCAGCACCAGCTTGTCTATGGTGCTGTCAAGCAAGCCATGGCCAGTGAAGCCATTCACGCTTTGGCTCTAAATACTTTTACGCCTGAAGAGTGGTCCGCCACAGGGCGAGAAGTCTAGACCCTCGATCGTTTATTGTCCACTTATTCTCAAGGAAGCCAGATGACTCAATCGACTCACGATCGCATTCATAGCCTTGTTCAACAAAACAAAATTATGGTCTTCATGAAGGGCAACAAGCTGATGCCCCAGTGCGGTTTCTCGAACAACGTGGTGCAAATTCTCAACACGCTGGGTGTTCCTTACGAAACCGTGGATGTATTGGATGATTCCGAAATTCGCCAGGGCATCAAAGAGTATTCCAGTTGGCCTACTATTCCCCAGGTCTACATCAATGGTGAGTTTTTGGGGGGTTCCGACATTTTGATTGAGCTATATCAGAAGGGCGAACTTCAGCAAATGGTTGAGGTAGCGCTGGCTTCTTAGACAAGCTGGTCTGAGCCAATCGCCCAAAATGGGCGAAGGGTTAGGGTGAGGACGGTTCTGGGAAGTGACACATTTCATCAGCATTCAGCGCCAGCATTCAAGTTAAAAAGCGGGAGGTTCATCGATCGACGAACCTCCCGCTCTTGTGAATGATGGCTAATAGTATAGTTTAATTAACGAAAATCCCGCTGAGTTTCGGTATTGTCAAAGTTTGAGCGATCGTAGAGAAAACGAGTCACTTCTTCTTCTAAACGATGAATCTGAAAGGTTTCAAGGGCGTTGCTATGTCTCAGGGCAGACAGATAACCATCTAAGAAAAGTCGAAGGTCATCAAATCGATAGCCCCGATTCCAAAGCTCCACTAAACCATCTGACAATCTTTGGTAGTAGCGAATCGTTTGCGTATCTTGCAGCATAGGTTGGCGCTAGAGCGTGAATGATTCTTGAACCAAGGTTGAAGTGAATAGAGGCTGAAACACCTGGTAGTATGACTACCATTGACTATTACCTTATCTTAACATTAACGGGTTGCTCACTTCCCTCCTAGGGGTTGATCTGTTTAAAATTTAATTTTCCATAAAACTGCAATTTTAGATCAGGGAAATCTGGGGTAGCACTCGTTACAAATCCATTACAAGCGCTTTGATACTCTGGAGAGCAAGCAGTCTGAGGAAATCTAAGCCCCCGTGGGAGCCGTAAATATCCAAATCATTGAAGGAAACCCGCACCTGCGATCGCTACTCGGTTGGCACCTACAGCAGGCGGGACATCAAGTGCATCAGTCGGCAGACCTCCATCAAGCCCGTGAGGTCTTTCTGGCTAGACAGCCCAATCTTGTGATTCTCGATTCCGAACTGCCCCACGGAGACGGTATTGAGTTTTGTCGTTGGCTCAGACAACAGCAGCAGGCGTTGATTCTTATGCTGTCGGCACGGGCAACTGAGCCAGATATTGTCGAAGGGTTGCGGGCAGGCGCGGACGACTATTTAACCAAACCGTTTGGAATGCAAGAATTTTTGGCCAGGGTCGAAGCATTGACCCGCCGTAGCCGAGTGGCTGCCCCACCCGCCTATCTAGACTATGGCGATCTGAAAATTGATCTGGTGCATCGTCGCGTGCGGTTTAAGGATGAATTGATCGAGTTGACTCCCCAGGAGTTTAGTTTACTCTATGTGTTGGCTCAGGCAGGGGGCAGCCCTTTGAGTCGCCCAGAACTGCTGAAGCGTGCCTGGCCGGATGCGATCGACAACCCTCGCACTGTCGATACCCATGTGCTGTCTTTACGCAAGAAAGTTGAGATCGATCCCAGGCAGCCTGACCTGATCCAAACGGTTCGCAATGTTGGCTATCGGCTCAATCTGGAGGCTCTCAATGCGCCGATTCCTCCGCAAAGTGGCAGTGGTAGTCATCGGAGTGCGCCAACCGCGCGATCGGCGGCTCGGTTAGCATTGGGCGATCGTAGAATATAGCTTGTTTAGCGCTCCGACTTCTAGATCTCCGACTTCTAGATCTCCGACTTCTAGATCTAAAGTAGGCCCGTTGAGAACACTGCCCTGCTGTGGGGTTGCAAAGCTTCCAGTGGGACAGGGCACAGTCTAATTTGAGTCCCTAGAGCCGTCTGAACGAGGCTCGATACGTTAAGAGGAATGGGAAAGCATACCATTCCTCATCCCTCTTAATTTTGGCTGACCTAAGTTGGCTAGGCTAACCTGATCTAAGTTGGCTAGGCTAATTTGCTTCAGTCAATCCTATCCTTCAGGCTTAAAATTGGGGTTTTTCTCGGCGAAGTATTTGTTAATAAAAGTACTCGCAAAAGACAGAATTACGGGCGCAAGAATGAACGATAGAGGGCCATGAACGCTAAATCCAGGCGTGATGGCGGCAGCTAGAGAAAAGCAGATGCCATTCACCACAAGTGAGAACAAGCCTAGGGTCAAAAAGTTAATTGGCAAGGTCAAAACCGAGAGAACAGGTTTGATGAAAGCATTCACCAAGCCGATCGCCACTCCAGCAATCAACGCTGCGGCAAACGATTGAATGTCAACTCCTGGCAGCAAAATGTCAGTTACTAGCAAACTCAGGGCCGTCGCCACCAGTGTAAGAAAATATCCCAGCATTTTTTCAACCTCAAATTCATCAATAGCGAATTCATTTACATCTTAGATTTTGACCAACCCATCTCCCTCTAGCCTCCACATCGGGATAGATTTTTTGACTCAGCTAGCAAGACCTTGGGTAGCCTGAGGAAATCATTCTGCGGAGGATCAGCGAACCCCAATTTTCAGCAGCAAAATTTAGTATTAAATTTGGTATCTTAGGCTACCATATCTAATTCTTATTGTTATGATCAGGGTAAGCGAGAGCTACCCCAGGTGAAACTCTAGGAATGTCTATCATGAACAGAAACCGTCAGCAAAACACAACACAAGTTGCCAACCTTCATCGTGAAAATCTCCAAAAAATTTGCAGCGCCGCATTGAGTCCGCCAGAATGAATGGAGACACAACTCTTCTTCGCTTGCTAGAAGCAGAAGCAAATTACCTGAGATAGTGTGAGCAGAATAGCAAAATTTAGTTTGCTCCTATCCAAGAGCGGCGAAAGGTACAGACCTCCAAGTTTGTACCTTTTTGTTTGGATAGGTTTGATTCGATCGCTTAAACAGCAGATCCTAAGATTCAATTCTCGGTCGATCGTCGTCCCTGTATACTAAGTTTTGTTGACCATTTCTCAGAATGGCAGCCCCCTCGCCTAAGACGAGAGAACAACACGCTTTGCGCGATCCACGCTGAGAATTCATCACCCATTAAGCATTATGAAAGTCGCAATTACAGGGGCAACCGGATTTGTGGGCAGTCGCTTGGTGGAGCGACTCCAAGCCGACGGACACACGATCGTCGTTCTGACACGCAGCCCAGCCAAAGCAGAGCAAGTTTTCTCAACGTTAGCTGGCTCCCATCTAGAAGTGGTTGCCTACACGCCCAGCGAATCTGGCCCGTGGCAAGCCGCCCTCTCAGGCTGCGACGGAGTTGTGAACTTAGCAGGAGAAGCGATCGCTGAAAACCGTTGGACTCCTGAACGCAAACAATCTCTAATCAATAGCCGCAAAATCACCACTCAAAAGATTGTCGAAGCGATCGCTAATGCCGAGCTTAAACCGTCTGTGTTGGTCAATTCGTCCGCGATCGGCTTCTATGGAACCAGCGAAACCGCTACCTTTGATGAAGCGAGCGCGCCTGGTGATGATTTTTTGGCGGAGATTTGCCAGGCCTGGGAGGCAGAGGCCAGCAAGGTTCGGGAAAGCGGCACTCGGCTAGTAATTTTGCGAACTGGAATTGTTTTGGGCAACGGGGGCGCGTTGGGTAAGATGATCACGCCGTTCAAGCTATTTGCAGGCGGGCCGATCGGCAGTGGCAAGCAGTGGTTTTCCTGGATTCATCGCGAAGATTTAATAAGCCTGATTTTGCGGGCGTTGACGCGATCAGACATGGAGGGAGTCTTCAACGCTACGGCTCCTCACCCTGTGCGGATGGCTGAGATGACGACGATCTTGGGGCAAGTGATGAACCGTCCTTCGTGGCTGCCCGTGCCGAGTTTTGCCTTGGAGGCAATGCTGGGTGACGGCGCAAAAGTGGTATTGGAAGGTCAAGAAGTGTTGCCCAAACGGACGGTGGCAAGCGGCTTTGAGTATCAATACCCCACGATTAAGCCTGCATTAGAAGAAATCTTGGGCTAGTAAGCAGGTTGGCTGACAAAACCTTGCCCCCTCCTTCCTCAATTCCTTTTGCCACAAAGGGAGAAGAGAAGCCCGAAAAGTAACGTTTCTCCCGCTCTGGGAGAGGGATTGGGGTGAGGGTCTTCTGAGTGTTGTCAGCCAGGGCTAGTAAAACGCATTTCGGCTCCACTCAAGGCTCAAAATCTCCCCTAAAGGAAGGAGGGTTGAGCGCAGCCGAAACCCGGTATCTGGTTGGCTTTAATGCCACCCTCTCACTTAGATTGGCTTAGACGCTGGCAGAAGTACACCGAGTGGGCTGCCCCCCTATCCTTCAGAACTCCAGCGCTTGGCCACCCAACTCGCTGCCCCACTGAGCAACGCCCCAGCCATTAGAATCCCGATCGCTGGCGTAAAGATTGGCTCCCATAGTTTGTACCAAAGATCGAGGCCAAGGGGAATTTTAGCGCCTCTCCCAATGACTGCAATGGCTAACCAAAAAAAACTGAGAAGCACTAAAAATAGATCGAGCATCAGCACAAAATTAAGCCACTTAAAGAATTGCTCTTTCATAGAAGTTGCCATAGAAGTTTGGGAAGCGATCGTTCTAGCTAATCTATGTTTTATAGACTATCAAACTTATGGGCGATCGGGTCTATACACCTTCAAAAAAAGGACTGCACTAGAGATTAGAGCAGCCCTTCAGATAGGTAGTTTCATGGTTAGAATTTGATCGATTTATAGTTCCTCAAATTTGGGAAACTCTTTGGCACGCGATCGTTGCAGGTTCTCTGGATCGACATAATGACACACGGCATCGCTCATGCAAATGACCGCCCACCCGGCCTGATCGATCTCTCTCAGGTGAAACCCTGATGCATGTTGGATAAAGCCACCTCGATGATTTCGTGTGCCCGGCTTGACTCCTACATATTCATTCAACATGGCTAAACTGCTCCTTAGTTTCAGTGAGTTTGCATGAAAACCTGCCGCACCCCTTCACCGTGAAACATTGAAACCTTGCACAGTTGAATCGATCGTATAAATCGACTCAGCACGAGTTTTTATAATTAGAAATTAGCGATATTTTCGAGCGCCTTTTTGTTGCGAAGCGGTCAAAGAACTGGCTCTAGAATTAACTGTTAGATCGGTAAAGACTGCTCTTCAACTTGTTAATTGAATCCTACCATTGTCTTTACTGAATACATCATTAAGTTAAATATTTTTATTGTTGCAAACCATAAAGATAGACTCAACAGGATTTTGCACGCCTACTGAGGTCAGTCGATGAAATCGCAGTAACGGAGTTTTAAAACACCTCCTAGATCTGTCTCATGAAGCAGCAGACAAAAAAAGTCCTTTGTTTGAGGGCTGGCAGCTTATTTCGTCCGCTTGAGAGCTACGATCGCCTTACTCTAAGAGCCAGGTTTTGACCCGCTCCATACTTGCCCAGCCTGGTTTCCGGGTCAGTCCATCCTCGATATTTTTCTCAACTTCTTCTCGCAATTCAGGGATAGCCATCGTCAACTGTTGAGCAACTTCGATGTGCGCCCTCACCCCTTTTTTGTTCAAGTCCAGCATGGCCAGGGCCAAATTGATCCGCGCTTGGGGGTCTTGCGGGTTGAGCTTGACTGCTTTTTGAGCAGTGGTCAGCGCTAGAGAAGACTTACCCGCCATGAGGTACAACCACGAGAGACAAGTCCAAGCGGCGCTGGTTTTGCTAGAACGATCGCAAATTTCCTTAAAGATTGGGATTAACGCCTCCGCAGATTCTCCTGCCTGGTAGCGCTCTAGAGCGTCGTCGAAAAGAGTTTCAACAGTTTGAGTCATGATTGAGATAGAAAATTTAACAGGGTTACAGGTGAGCGATTAGCCGTCAGGTCGCAACTAACCGCCCATCCGCTCATTAAGCTGAGAACGATTTGCCACAGCCACAGGTCTGGTCAGCATTGGGGTTGGTGAACTGGAAGCCGCCGCCAATCAGCGCATCACTATAGTCCAACAGTAATCCATAGAGGTAGAGCATACTTTTAGGATCGCAAACCACCTTAAAGCCCTCGTAGTCGTAGACTTCATCATCAGGACGAATATGGGTGGGGTCTTCAAAATTCATCGTGTAGGACATGCCAGAGCAGCCACCCCCTCTGACCCCTACCCGAAGGCAGAGATCCTGCCCTTGTTTCTCCCTGAGTTGCAACACATGCTTGAGAGCCGCATCACTCATGAGAATTCCGCGTTGAGACTGCGTTACTTGTGTCATGCCTGGTTGACTCCTTGGCTGGTTTTGAAAGATTTCTACATTCCATGTTTGCTTATTTTATCGACTATTTGCTCGAAACAGACTCATAAGTCACAATCTGACAGGAAGGACTTCCAGGGCGTTCCAGAATCGTAGGGATGAAGTAGATTAGCGTTGAAAGCGTCTAATATAAAGAGTCTAATGTTTGGTTGAACGTGCCAAAGTGCAGCGAATCACGAACGCTGAATGACGAAAGGAAGATTCTGAATTTACACTCTGAGTTCTGCTAAATCTAGTAGCTCTAGCAAGTTTAGCGCTCCTACCAGACCCGCATCGTCCCCTCCGTAATTGACTTGGTTATGACTGGTCTCAATCGTGCTACTCGTCGTCGGCTTCTGCAATTGCCACAAATCTCCAGCGTATGGGAGGGAGATCGCCGTACCCTCTCCACCGGTATGTCGATCGGATCGGGCGAGTTGATCGATCCGGGTTCGGCTGGTTCCCATTCTGATGGCGAATGTATCCTCTGGGTAGATGGCTCCCAGGGGGTAGTGAGGGCGATGGATGTTGTCCCGGCTGAAACGGGACATGAGGCGATCGTTCGTACCCTGCTGCGAGCGATGGAACACCCTCACAACCCCTCTAAACCCGCCCGCCCACAGAAGATTGTCGTGCGCGATCGCGAAACCCTTTTCTACCTCAGAGGCGTGCTGCAAGAATTGGAAATTGTGCTCGACTATGTGCCAGAACTGCCCTTGATCGATGAGATCTTTCGAGGGTTCGAGGATGCAACCGAAATGCGTCCGCCCAAGCTGCCGCCCCAATTTGCCGAGCCACTCCTAGAGAAGGCAGAGGAGCTTTGGCAAGACGCACCCTGGGAAATTTTGGGCGACCATCAGATTTTAGAGGTAGAACTCAATCGCTGGGATCTTGGTAGCGTCTACGTTTCAGTGATGGGAATGCTGGGCATGGAGTACGGCATTTTGCTCTATCGATCGCTCGATTCGCTGAAGCAGTTTCGGCAGCGCGTGTTAGCAAACGAGTCCCTCGAACAGATGGAAGAAGCCTTTTTGGGGCAAGACTGTCTGTTTTTGACCTACGAATCTGACGCAGCAGAAGAAGACAGCGAACTAGAGGAAGAATTTGACCTCATGGAGCTGGTCGATGCAGACATTAAGCCTGTGTTTGGGACCTTGCACCCGTTAGAAGGCATTCGATCGTTCCTATACGACGAAGAAGCGCTCTCTCTGCTGGTGATTTTAGAAGCGCTCCATCGCTTTATGCGCCAGCATCGGCGCAAATTTGAGGGCGATGATTTTCCACCCATCAGCAGTAAGTACAAAATTCCAATTCCTGACAGCACCGAAGAAGCAACCCACTCGATTTCGGTGAAGGTTTCAACCTTGCCGGAGGTGTCCGCTGAGTTGTTTGCGTTGGTCAGTGATGACGAGGAAGAGTCGTTTTTCCCGGTGATTCGAGACGATCTCGTACCAGAGCATTCTTTTTTGAGTTTGGGCGTGATGCCCTGGGAAATGGTGGGGCGGATGCGATCGCAGGTGTCCCATCATCAGGGAGGCAGCCCAACAGAATCGGGAGAAGGGTTGCCGGTGATTTTGATTCAGACCTCCCGCCCCAAAGCCAAGTCAATGGTCGAAGAAATTCAAGAAGCCGGAGGAATCAAGGGGATTTGCTTTAATCCGGGGGCTGACCCATTTGTCGGTGATCACTACGATTTGGGGCTATTGCAAACTGCGAATGGCGAACTGCATCTGTTTGGCGAGTTTGAAGAAGAAGACCCAACCCACATTCAGGCGCGAAAGAAGTGGGAACAGCGTTGCAAAAAGACGAAGGGTTATTGCGGTTTGGTCGTGGCTAAGGGGCTGACGGGTGCGAGTCGGGGCAACCCAGATATGAAGGATATGGTGGCCCTGTTTGAGGTACGGGCAATTTCGTCTGAGGAGTTGGGTTTGGGGACGCTGGAGCGTAAATTTGCAGTTGATTGGGTTTGAATATGCTCCCCGGCTAAAGCACGGGTGCTCTACGCGTTACGCCTCATGAAACGCACCCAGTTTAGGGAATTTCTAAAAAGATTTTACCCTCCCCCATTGATCCTTCGGCTCTGGTCAGGGGGCAAGCTGGCTGAGCGAAGTCTCGAAGACAACAGGTCAGAAGGCAAGGGGTCATGGGTTGGCTAAAAATCTCCTTGGTTCTCAGATGAGACAGCAAAGATCGATCGACTCCCTTGGCGCAATTGCATCTTGGCCTAACTCAAAGCCAGATTCACAGGGTAATTGCTTACATTTCTTAGCAGTTAGTCCAGGTTTTTAAGTACTTATGCTTACTAAAAGGCTGAAAATGAGCAAAAAAATGCTGCGATCTATATAACTTAAAGGTTTTCGCGATCCACATTTAGAAAACAGCCTATAGAATGGGTCATTGAAAAATCGAGATTCCAGGTGTTTCAGCCATTTTGAATCGCCCGCTCGATCGCTCAACTCCTGGTCTCACTTTAAGACTGGAGATACTCCCCATACCCACTAAAACTATCTCTGAGGAGAACGATATGAATAAGGGCGAACTCGTTGATGCAGTCGCTGAGAAGGCAAGCGTCACCAAAAAACAAGCGGATGCAGTATTGACTGCGGCGATCGAAACGATTGTCGAAGCGGTTTCTTCGGGCGATAAGGTGACGCTGGTTGGCTTTGGTTCTTTTGAGTCCCGTGAACGCAAAGCTCGTGAGGGGCGCAATCCCAAAACTGGCGACAAGATGGAAATTCCGGCTACAAAGGTTCCTGCTTTTTCAGCCGGAAAGCTTTTTAAGGAGAAAGTTGCTCCTGAGAAGTAGCTGATTCAAAATTCACATTTTTTGCAAACAGGAAGATTTGTTAAAGCGTCCAGTGCATGGGGGGAATCTGGCTTGGGCAGCGGCGCTAGCTGGCTGCTCCCCCTCTGCAATTCTTGATTTTTCTGCCAGCATTAATCCCTTGGGTGCGCCCCGATCGGCGATCGCTGCCATCCAGAACAGTCTGGATCTGTTGCGAGAATATCCTGATCCAGAATATGCGGCGCTGAGATCGGCGTTGGGCAAGTTTCACCAAATCTCTCCGGAGTGGATTTTGCCAGGCAATGGTGCGGCTGAGTTGCTCACTTGGGCCTGTTGGGATCTGGCAAAATTAGAGGTGACTTATTTATTGACTCCTGCATTTAGCGACTACTTTCGAGCCTTAAAAGCGTTTGGGGCGAAAATTGATCGCTGTCCATTAAAAATGCAAGGCAATCGCTCAAAGTTCAAAATTCAAAATGAGAAATTAAGCCTTCAAGGGGCTGGGTTTCTGTTAAATAATCCCCATAATCCGACGGGCAGATTATTTACAAGAGAATCTATTTTGCCCTATCTGGAGGAGTTTTCGCTGGTGGTGGTGGATGAAGCATTTATGGATTTTCTGACTCCCGATCGCCAGCAAAGTTTGATTGATGCTGTGCAGAATTATCCTAACTTGGTGATTTTGCGATCGTTGACTAAATTCTACAGTTTGCCAGGGTTGAGAATTGGGTATGCGATCGCCCATCCCGATCGATTAAATGAGTGGCAACAGCGCCGCGATCCCTGGTCGGTGAATGTTTTGGCAGAAATCGCCGCGATCGCCATGCTCAGAGATACCGTGTTTCAACATCAAACTTGGGACTGGTTAGCTTCTGCCAAACCTCTGCTTTTTTCAGGACTAGAACAGCTACCCGGGTTGCAACCTTTACCCAGTGCTGCTAATTTTTTTCTGGTCAAAACTGAACAATCAAGCTCTGAGATTCAAAGGCAATTATTAGAACGGTTTAGAATTTTGATTCGCGATTGTTTGAGTTTTGCAGAGTTGGGCGATCGTTACTTCCGGGTTGCGGTTCGCTCTAGAGATGAAAACCAAAGATTAGTTGAAAGTTTAACCAAGATTTTGTAGCTCAAATGGCAATTGAATATGACTTGATCGTCATCGGTAACACCTCTGCTGGAATTCATGCCGCAATTTCTGCCGCTCGGCTCAAAGCCAGAGTGGCCCTGGTTGAACAAGACATTTCCGAACAGAAATCAATCTCCTGTTATCGAGAAGTCAGCCAAATTTCTCAATACCTCAATCGTGCCAATCAGCTTGGGTTTTATGAGCCAGTAAACCTCAAAACACTGCAATGGTCGAGGGTAAAAAAATGGGCAGGGGCGATCGCCAGCAATCTTCAAGAACTCAATTCTCCTGCGGTTTTGTCATCATTAGGTATCGAGTTTATCGCTGCATCGGGTGAATTTGTCCGTAAGCCACAACCCGGATTTTTAGTTAACGGACGGCTGTTGCGATCGCGATCGTATCTAATCACAACTCATCAAACTTTTAGCCTTCCCAACATCGAAGGTTTAAATTCAGTTTCCTATCTAACACCTGATACTGCTTTTCAATCTTTGCCCTCGGCATTAGTGATTATAGGTAACGATGAGATCGCCGTCGAGCTTGCCCAAATTTTTACCCGATTGGGTTCTCAAGTCACTTTGATTGTGCCTGATTTTTTGCCAAAGGTCGATCGTGAAGCTGCCTTTCTAATTCAATCGCAGCTAGAAGCAGAAGGCGTGCAAGTGTTGTCGGGAATGCCAGTCACCCAAGTCAAACAAATTCAATCTAAAAAGTGGGTACAAGTCGGCAATCAGGCGATCGAGGCAAATGAAATTTTGTTGGCAACTGAAGCGCAGCCCAATTTAGAAAGGCTTAATTTAGAGGCAATGGATATACGATCGCCTGTTCAGATCAATACCAAACTACAGGCAACAAATCCCAAAATTTATCTCTCTAACACGCCCTATGAAGCAGAGATTGCCGTCAAGAATGCGTTGTTTTTCCCCTGCTTTAAGGTTAACAATCGCCTGACTCTCAAACTCATTTTTTCAAGTCCAGAACTAGCATGGATCGGTTTAACTGAAGCTCAAGCAACTCAAAAATATGGGAAAGACATCTTCATTCTCAAGCAATACTTCAAGACTCTAGAGAAAGCACAAATTCAAAGCGAACTCACTGGGTTCTGCAAGGTGATTGTGCGTCAAAACGGAACAGTTTTAGGAGCACATATTGTTGGAGCGCAAGCAAGTGAATTGATCACCACGATGGCGCTTGCGATGCAAAAGAAGATGAAAATTAGCGCGATTGGCTCTCTACCTTTTTCCGAACACAATCAATTAGAAATCCTAAGAAATATTGCATCAGATTTTCAACATCAAAAGCTCAAACATAATCGTAGACTGCAAAATTTGTTAGAAAAGTTCTTTAAGTGGCAGAGAAATCGAAAATAATGTTGCATTGACACTCCCCAGGGCTAAAGCCACGGGGATTCTTGGCTCTACGAAGTCACTTGCTCAGGCAGGTTCGCACCAGCATGAGTAGAGGTATCTTCTCCCCAAGCGTTACTTGCGTCTAGCGCAAAGCTTCCCGTGTGCCCCACGGTAGCCAATCCTCGACTCAGGATGTTTCTCGCTGCATTGTGATCTCTGTCCAACATACATCCACATTGACAGGCGTGAGTGCGAGTTGAGAGCGATTTCTTGACCACGGTTCCGCAGCTAGAGCATTCCTGGCTAGTTCCGTTGGGATGGACAGCAATGGTGATCTTCCCGAACACTTTGCCGAAATATTCCATCCACACTCGAAACTGATACCAAGATGCGTCGTTAATCGACTTGGCAAGGCAGTGATTCCGCGCCATATTTTTGATTCTCAAGTCTTCGTAGGCCACAACATCGTTTGACGTGATCACGCACCTTGCGAGTTTTACCGCATGGTCTTTACGCTGCCGACTTATTTTGAGATGGCGTTTACCTAGAATCTGCCTTGCTTTTCGTCTGTTGTTTGACCCTTTCACCCGTCTAGAAACGCGCTTGTGAGCCATTTTCACCCGTCGCTCACCCTTGCGAAGGAAGCGCGGATTATCAATCGTTTCGTTGTTGCTGTCGGTGTAGAAATCGTTCAACCCGACATCTAACCCGATGGCAGTTCCAGACGGTTCAATTGATTCGGCACGATCAACTGACATGCAGAACTGAACATAGTAGCCATCTGCACGTTTTACCAATCTCACCCGTTTGATTTGGTCAGGCTGGTAGAAGTGCAAATCGCGAGTTCCTTTCAGTTTCAATCGACCAATCCCACACTTATCGGTGAATGTGATTGATTTGCGGTTCTCCGACAGTTTCCACCCAGAGGTTTTGTACTCCACTGAGCGGCAGTCTTTTTGAAACTGAGGAAAGCCTTTCTTGTCAGGGATCTGCTTTTTGCAATTGTCGTAAAAACGAGAAATGGCCGCCCATGCTCGTTCTGCACTGGCTTGTCGCGCCATTGAATTCAGCTTATTTGCAAAGTCGAACGCCTTGGCAATCAGAGCGCAGTGACGTGAGAGTTCAATCCAGGACTTAGCTTCACCATCCATCCACAACCGAATCGACTTATTTCGGATGAACTGAGTCACCCGAATCGCCTCATCGATAGCATTGAACTGCGTTGCTTTCCCGTAGGTTTTGAACTCAAATACCAGCATATTTGCCTTTGGCTTTCCTCATTCTTGTGATAGCGCACCTACGATAAGATGTGTTGAACAGCTTACCGCTTCGTTGCCGAGAGATTGGGGCTGTCGCCCCTCGCTATCCATCCAGATTAAATTGACGTGAATTCGATGCCGCTCAAAGTGCCCTCATCCTCCCAGATTCCTGCTTCCCAAGGAGAAATCCCCAAGGAGAAAGAGGAGCCGCGCCAGGGTCAGGCTTTGAAGTCCTTCATGGGAGAGGGGTTTGGGGTGAGGGCAAAGTCGTCGAACTGACGTTAATTGATGACCTGCCCCAGGGGATTTTTGATGACTTGGAGCGTTTTGAGGGTGGGGTCGGCGCAGCCGCTAATGATGCCGCCGATCGTGAGGAGTTGTTGCAGGTAATCGATCGCAGCCTGAGTAATAGGTTCTCCAGGGAATAAAGCCGGAATACCAGGAGGATAGGGGCAAACGAGTTCGGCGCAGATCTGGTCGATCGCCTGCTCGATGGGCAAGGTTTGGGTGGGGGCAAAGAAGGCGGTGCGAGGAGAGAGCGGTAGGCGGAGGGAAGAGGGAGGAGGGAAAGGGAAGAGGGAGAAGGAAGAGGGGAAGAGGGGGAAGGAAATTGCTTTGTGAGTTTTGTGAGTCCTGTGATTAGGCGATCGAGATCTTTTTGGGTGTTGCCTAGGCTGATGATGAAGGTGAGATGGCGTAGGGATGGGAGTTCGGCGGTAATGCCGAGTTGTTGATGGAGAAATTCGTCTGCCGTGAAGCCGTCGATGCCTAGCTCTGAAACGGTGACGGTGAGCCGGGTACGATCGAGATCCCAAAATCCTGGCGTTTTTTTTTGCCTGAAGGACAGAAAGATAGGGAATTTGCTGAACCTGCGATCGTGCCTGGTCTGCCAGATTGAGGGTGCGCTCCATCAACTCGAAGCCTTGCGTTGCAACTTGGTGACGGGCGGCATCTAAAGAGGCAAGTAGCAAATAGCTGGGACTGGTCGATTGCACCAGTGCTAAGGATTTGCGGATGCGATCGCGATCGATTCGCCCTCCCTGAACGTGTAACATGGCTGCCTGAGTCAGGGCCGACAGCGTTTTGTGAATCGATTGCACCGTCACATCTGCGCCTGCCGCCAATGCGGAGAGGGGCAAGTCGGGATGAAAGGCAAAATGAGCACCGTGAGCCTCATCCACAATCAGGGGAATATTGCCCTGGTGAGCCAGACAAGCGATCGCCGCTATTTCTCCACACGCCCCGTAATAAGTGGGATAAACCACGAGCACCGCTTTCGTATCTGGGTGGGCGGCTAGGGCGGCTGAGACGGCTTCTGGGGTAATGCTGTGGGCGATGTCTAATTCAGCATCGTATTCAGGCTGGACAAAGATCGGGATGGCTCCAGATAAAATCAATCCGGCGATCGCAGATTGGTGTACATTGCGCGGCAGAATAATTTTGTCTCCGGGCTGGCAGGCTGCCAAAATAGAGGCGATCACGCCACAGGTCGAGCCATTGACCAAAAACCAGGTTTCTTCTGCCCCAAAGGCAAGGGCGGCCAATTCTTGAGCAGCGAGAATGGCCCCCTGGGGGGCAAATAAATTGTCGAGTTCGGGAAGTTCGGGGAGATCCGATCGTAGGGCTTGCAATCCTAATAACTGGGTCAACGCCTCCGGAGTGCCTCGTCCCCGTTTGTGCCCAGGAGTATAGAAGGGGGCATCGTCTGCCTGGGCACAGGTGTGCAGACTTGCGAGAAGAGGAATGGTGTCGTGAGGGTTAACTTGCATAGCCCAGGATAGTTTGGGGTATTTTATGAATTTGCGAAGCGAGGCACGATCGCCCAGTAATTTAAGTAGACCCAGTAATTTAAGTAGACCCACTAATTTAAGTAGACCCACTAAAGTTAACGTAACTTCGATGCCGCTAAGCGTGACTTCTAAATCCCTTCCTAGTGGGGAGGTTTGTTCTCAATTCACACCCTATGTTAGGAAGGTCGAATTATTGGATAGGATAATCTATGGTCTACCTTACTCCGGAGCCACCGTCTACTCAGCCTCCCATTCCATTACCCGAACCTGTTCCAGAACCTATTCCAAGTCCTGCTCCAGAAATCATTCCAGAACCCATTCCAGAACCTGTTCCCGCTCCGATTCCTCAGACGATTCCAGAACCTGTTTAACCGTTTTATCTTACCCTAACTGACATGCTAAGAGCCGGGATTGTTGGGCTGCCCAACGTTGGAAAATCGACTTTGTTTAACGCGCTGGTTGCCAATGCCAAAGCGCAAGCTGCCAACTATCCTTTCTGCACGATCGAACCCAACACAGGTATTGTTGCAGTGCCCGATGAGCGGCTGAATGTCTTGGCAAAAATCTCTACCTCGATCGATATTGTTCCGGCGCGGGTGGAGTTTGTCGATATTGCAGGCTTAGTCAAGGGGGCAAGCCAGGGCGAAGGGTTGGGCAACCAATTTTTGGCTAACATTCGCGAAGTAGATGCGATCGTTCATGTCGTGCGCTGCTTTGAAGACGACGATATTATTCATGTTTCTGGCTCAGTCGATCCGGTGCGCGATGCAGAAATTATTAACCTAGAACTGGCCCTTGCAGATCTATCGCAAATCGAGAAACGGGTCGATCGGGCCCGCAAACTTGCCCGCACCAGCAAAGAAGCTCAGGTAGAAGTTGCTGCCCTAGAGAAACTGCTGCCCGTCTTGAACGAAGGCCAACCTGCCCGTCAGGTGAGTCTCACCGAGGAAGAAGAATTGTTGCTCAAGCCATTGGGGCTGCTGACCCGCAAGCCGATTATTTATGCTGCCAACGTGGCCGAAGACGACCTAGCAACAGGCAACGATTGGGTCAAGCAAGTGCAACAACTCGCCCTTCAAGAGCAGGCTCAGGCGGTTGTCGTTTCTGCCCAGGTCGAATCAGAACTTGTGGAACTGTCGGAGGAGGAACGATCGGACTTCCTTTCGGCATTGGGTGTTGAAGAAGGCGGACTAAAATCTTTGATTCGCTCTACCTATACGCTATTAGGGCTACGAACCTACTTCACCACCGGCCCCAAAGAAACCCGCGCCTGGACGATTCACGCTGGAATGACTGCCCCTCAGGCGGCCGGAGTCATTCACACCGATTTCGAGCGTGGGTTCATTCGGGCAGAAACCGTTGCCTTTAAGGACTTGGTGACTACGGGCGCAATGAACGCTGCAAAAGAGAAGGGACTGGTTCGCAGTGAGGGTAAAGAATACATCGTGCAAGAAGGTGACGTGATGTTGTTCCGGTTTAATGTTTAGAAATTTGGGCGTTGTTCACCATCCCCAAGACCCAGGTTCTCCCTTGAAGGGCCCCACTACATCGCTTGTCACCCAGCCGCCGTAGAAGTTTCCGGGTTGGGGAGTCACCTTTTCGCCGTCTACGTAGCAGGCATCCATTGGGGCCGCATAAAAGGCAACGTAGTAGGCGATCGCTGCAAAATCGACAGTTGGATGGGCATAATACCAGCCGACATCGAGGGCTTGCTTCTCACCAACGACCACGCTGTAATAGTTTCCGGCCCCCTTCCATTCACAGAAGGTCGATCGGGCAGATGGAATCAGATATTGCTGCTGAATGTCTGCGGGCGGAATGTAGTAGACAGGCGGATGGCTCGTTTCTAGAACTCGAAAAGCCTGTCGGGTGTCAGCCAGCACTTCACCGTTGAAGATGATTTGAAGGTGCTTAGAAGTTGGCTCCAGTCGGGGCGGACGGGGGTAGCTCCAGACAGATTCTTGACCCGGTTGGAGGGGAAGGGCTTCGGGGTGCATGTTAGGAAAAAGATTGAAGATGAGCGATCGCAAACCGTTCAACACCAGCCAGATCACGGTGAATGGCCATGCGATCGTAGCGTCTTTGCTGACGGAGTAATTCAATGACCTGAGGGGATTGTCCGGCCATCATTTCGACCATCCAAACGCCGTCCGCCTGAAGGTAGTCTGGAGCCACGGCAACTAGATGACGGATGCAATCGAGTCCATCGATTCCGCCGTCGAGGGCAGTATGGGGTTCGTGCAGCACTTCTGGCTGAAGGTCTAAGACCATTTGGCTGGGAATATAGGGCGGGTTGGCAACCACACCTTTGAGGTTGCCCTTGAGGGAGGCTAGTGGCTCTAGCCAAGAACCGTGGTAGAAGCGAATTCTATCGGACAGCCCCAGGGTTCGAGCGTTTTGCTGGGCGATCGCCAGGGCCGCTTGGCTGCGATCGACGGCGTGAATGGTGGCGTGGGGCAGGGCATCAGCCAACCCAAGGGCGATCGCGCCGCTGCCCGTTCCCAGATCTGCCCAGTCTCCGGTCTGCAAACTGGGATCGATTTGAGTGGCGGCGATCGCCAGGTCGATCAGTTCCTCGGTTTCGGGGCGCGGAATCAGCACTGCCGGAGATACTTGCAGCTTAAAGTGCCGCCAGGATGCTGTTCCTGCCAAATATTGCACCGGAATTCTGGACTCAATGCGTTGTTGCCAGAGACCATCCAGTTCTAGAAAAGAAACTTTGAGGTCAACCTGTGGCAGAGATTTGTAGGTATCTAGCCGGAGCGACAGGCGATCGAGTCCGGTGAGTTCTTGCAGGAGCCAATCTACTTCTGAGGGCGGAATGGCAGCCGCGATCGCGGATTTTTGAGACTGCGATCGCCATTGCCATAGCTGCAAACCCGAAACTGCGCCTGAAGTCATGAACTTTGCGGTCTAATTGTTTCCGGGGGGTTGGCTTACTTTTTGGGCTGAGTGGGAGCCGCTGGAGGTTTTGCCTGGGGCTTTGCCGGGCTGGGGGCGTTCTTTTGGAGACTTTGGATAAATTGAATCGACTCGATCGAGGGAACCAACTCAATCTGATTCAAAAATTCTTGATTTTTGGGATCTTTGTTGTTAGTCGATTGCATTTCCTGCAAAACGTTCTCAAGCGGAATCACATGAATCTGCACATCGGCAGGTAAGTTTTGCACCCGTTGCTTGAGTTGAGCCAGCAGTGCTTGGACTTGCTCCTTCTCAAAAAACATCGGAATCACGCGCTGATTGTCTCTTGGCAACGTCAAAAATCCAATTCCGTCGCCTTTCTTTTGACCGAGGGTAAACAATGGAGTGGCGTTAAATTGGTTTACCTGCTGGCCGTTTTGCTTAAGCACAGCCACGGCTGAGTCAACTTGCTGCTTGGCCGGTACATAGGTGAACACCAACTGGTCAGGCTTACCCTGGTTTGCTTTGCCCAACTGGTACACTTCAGCCAGCGACACAGGCACGACCTTGACTTCTTTGGCCAAATTTGGGTTGCGAGTTTTTAGCCCTTCGAGAAAAGCCTGGGCATCTTTTTGGCTGATAAAAATCGGCGCTTCTGGGGTTCCCTTCTGGCCGGTGGTCGGCGCGGCCACCAAGGGCGCACCCTGTTTGTCTGCGATCGTAAAAGCCGGAATCGTCCGCAATTTCTGCACAATTTGCTCTGGAGTCAGTGCGATCGCTCGTAACCCACTGCCGATTAGCGAACCAACTAGCGTCGCCCCAACTAAACCAGCCGTAGCACTCCAACGAACCAGTGATTTCATAAAAAAATAGCGATAGGTGGGCATCAGTTATGGGTGACAGCGCGGCAGAATCGATAGTTCCAGATCTAAAATTAATGGAGTAGTTAATGGAGTGACTACAATTCATTCCTTGATAGCTGTAGTGCGGTCATCTTCTCCACAAGATTAAGATGCTTACACGACGAGCTACACGGCTTAAATTGAACTAGACCAACTTAACTGATAACTTTTAGATCTTAACTAATTCCAGAGGTTGCTTGTAACCCGCTAATGTACGATTCAACGAACAGATGGTAGTCTCTAGCTTGTCAGTTCAAGTCTTGGAAATAGTAGCATTGATTCGGCATTTTGTGGCTGGCGATCGTTTAAACCCAGCATAACGGCCTGCCCTCTGTTACCATGCAAGACTACGGCACTGTATAAACGGCACTGTTAAACGGCACTGTTAAACCTGAGCGGTGAGTTTTCATCCTTGACTTGGCACAGACCGATCCTACCTTCAGAACCTCTATGTCTTTTTCTACCCTCGGCCTGTCTGATGAAATTGTGCGGGCAGTGGTCGATCGCGGCTACACAGACCCGACCCCGATTCAGAAACAAGCCATCCCTGCGGTGCTTTTGGGGCGCGATTTGCTGGCAGGGGCCCAGACCGGAACGGGCAAAACTGCGGGGTTCACGCTACCTATTTTGCATCGCCTCTCTGAGAAAGGCCCATCTGGTTTAGATAGAGGTCGCCCCCCGATTCGATCGCTGATTCTCACACCGACTCGCGAACTTGCTGCCCAGGTAGAAGAAAGTGTCCGTGACTATGGCAAACATCTATCCCTGACCTCGGCCGTGATTTTTGGCGGAGTAAGCATGAGTTCGCAGGTGAGACGGCTGAAGAGCCGGTTGGATATTTTGGTAGCCACTCCCGGACGGCTGTTGGATCACGTCCAGCAGGGGACGATCGATCTGTCGCGGGTTGAGATTCTTGTATTGGATGAAGCCGATCGCATGTTAGACATGGGCTTTATTCGAGATATTCGCCGAGTGCTGACCCTACTCCCCAAGCAACGGCAAAATCTACTCTTTTCGGCCACATTTTCTGAGGAGATCAAAACTCTGGCGGCTGGGTTGCTCAACAATCCGGTGATGATCCAGGTTGAAAATCGCAACACCACGCCTGACCTGGTTGCTCAAAAAATTTACCCCGTCGATCGAGAACGCAAACGCGCCCTGCTGGCTTATTTGATCAAACGCGACGGGTGGAATCAGGTTTTGGTCTTTACTCGCACCAAGCATGGAGCCGATCGGCTGGTGAAGCAATTGGCTCAAGACCAAATTCCCGCTTTGGCGATTCATGGCAACAAGAGCCAGGCAGCCCGAACTCGTGCCCTGGCAAAATTCAAAGAAGGCAGCCTGCGGGTGCTGGTGGCCACTGACATTGCCGCTCGTGGCATTGACATTACTGACCTGCCCCATGTGGTAAATTTTGAGTTGCCCAACGTCCCAGAGGATTATGTGCATCGCATTGGGCGCACAGGCCGCGCTGGGGCAGAAGGGCAGGCCGTTTCGCTGGTTTGTGTGGATGAGCACAAACTGCTGACGGGCATTGAGAAATTGTTGAAGCGATCGCTCCCCCAGGAAGTGGTGACTGGGTTTGAACCTGACCCCCACGCCCAGCCAGAACCTATCCAAAACGGGCAACAGCGCGGGCAAGGCAATAGATCTACAGCGCCCAGCGCCTCTTCTCGCCCCAAGTCGAGTGCTCAGATGGGGTCGAGTCGGCCATCGCTCCGCAGTCGCCCCCATTGATTCCACTATCGTCTGGGCATACCGTTTGGGCGTTTGGGCATACCGTTTGAGCAAAGGCCCAGTCGGCAAACTGACGTGATTCTAGAGCTAGGACTTACGCAATGCTCTCGGAAGCCCTCACCCCTCGCCTAATCTGGGCGAGAGCAAGAAAGAGTCCGGTTCCCCTTCTCCCCAACGAGAAGAGAGGGGATGAGAATTGTCTTCGATTGCGTAGGTTCTGAGAGTCTACAACCCTGGTTGAATGAGGCTTATTTTTCTGTAAAGCGATCGATCAGTGCGTCTCTGGCTTGCTCACGATCGTCGAAGTGAATCTTCTCTGTGCCCAAAATTTGGTAATCTTCGTGGCCTTTACCCGCAATTAGCACGCCGTCTCCGGGCTGGGCTTGCAGAATTGCTGTGTGGATTGCAGTCGCTCGATCGCCCAACACGACAGCGTTGACCCCTTCAGGAATGCCCTCGATTACATCCTTCAAGATCCGCTCTGGGTCTTCGGTGCGAGGATTATCTGACGTGACGATCACCCGATCCGCCAGGGTGGCCGCAATGTGGCCCATTTTGGGACGCTTGGTACGATCGCGATCGCCCCCACAGCCAAACACACAAATCATCTGCCCTGAGATAAACGGCCGCGCCGCCTTTAGCATGTTTTCTAAACTGTCGGGGGTGTGTGCATAATCCACAATCACGCTAATGTCTTGGTCAGCTTTGACTTGCACTTGCTCCATCCGTCCGGGAACGCCCGTAAATTTGGGTAAGGCATCCACCATTTGCGCCAGGTCGAGTCCGAGATGCAACCCCGCACCGATCGCCGCCAGCAGATTGGCCAGATTGAATTGACCGACGAGGGGCGAGCGAAATGCACTGTCTCCGTGGGGGGTGTGCAGCATCCCACTGACTCCATCGGGGCCATAGCGTAGGTCGCTGGTCCACAGGTCGGCGGGTTGTTGGGTGCTGTAGCTCCAGGTGGGTTGTTTTAAGGATGCGATCAGGCGTTGCCCATAGGGGTCGTCTAGATTAATCACGGCACGCTGCTTGAGAGAATCGCTGCCAAACAGCAGAGACTTAGCCGAAAAATAATCTTCCATGTCGGTGTGATAGTCCAAATGGTCTTGGGTCAAGTTGGTGAACACCGCCACCTCAAAGGGGCAGCCCAACACGCGACCCTGAGCCAGCGCATGGGAACTGACTTCCATAACACCGACTTGACAGCCCGCTGCGATCGCCGCCGCAAATTGACGCTGCAAATCGATCGCAAAAGGAGTTGTGTGGGCCGCTATTTGCTGAAAGCCGGGCCATCGCGTGTAAAGCGTGCCAAACAGGGCCGTTGGTTTTTGGGCGGCCCTGAGCAGAAACTCAATCAGGTGCGTGGTGGTGGTTTTGCCGTTGGTTCCTGTCACGCCAACTAGCTTCAGCTTTTCGGCCGGAAACTTGTAGAATGCCGCCGCCAGCAGCGCGCAAACTTGGTTCATCTCGATCGCCGGAATCACCAAAGGTGGATGGGCAGATTTGAATATCGGATCGCCCATTGCTTTGCTGGCCGCCGCCGGAGAGACGATCGCGGCCACTGCCCCTGAGGCGATCGCGCTCTGCCAAAAGTCGCCTCCATCCACTCGCGTCCCTGGCATCCCGATAAACAAATCTCCCACCTGGCACACTAGAGAATTGGTCGTCAACCCTTTTACCTCAGACTCTAGCGCCGGATGATCTGCTAGGTCACTCATGCCAGGAAGCTTCGCCAGTAGTTCTTTTAGCTGCATCGCCCACTCCTTTTACCAGACGTGTACATCGGATTTTGCACCAGACCCATGCCAAACCGTTGCGCCTATTATTAGCGATCGAGGGACATATATTTCTGTAGCATTTTTTCTAATTGCTGAACGGTGGCGCGAGGGGAAGGGCGAGGGAGGAGGGAGGAAGAGGAATTGAGGGATTCGTCTTTGAGGAGATAGAGAACAGGAATTTCGTATTGGTAGGCTTGGAACCAATCGTCACGGGTAGTGATATCGCGGGTTTCTAGTTCAAAGGGCAGACTGTTAATTTGTTCTAGTTTTTCTTGTAGCCCTTCGCATAAGTGACACCCAGGCTTACTATATAAAACAATTTTCATTCCTCCTCCGGTCTCCCTTCTGCTGTTCAGTACAATAGTTCGTGATGGCATTCTAGGGTATTGGATGGTGATTTCATGATCAAAGTCCTTCACCTTTCTGATATTCACCTGGGGAGTGGTTTTTCCCACGGGCGAATTAACCCAGAAACGGGGCTGAACACGCGATTGGAGGATTTTGTGGCCACCCTGGGGCGCTGCATCGATCGGGCCCTCTCAGAACCCGTTGACCTGGTGTTGTTTGGGGGAGATGCCTTTCCCGATGCGACACCGCCGCCCTATATTCAGCAAGCGTTTGCCCGTCAGTTTCAGCGACTCGTCGAGGCGAAAATTCCCACGGTGCTGTTGGTCGGCAACCACGATCAGCACTCTCAAGGAGCGGGAGGCGCGAGTCTGTGCATTTATCGTACCTTGGGTGTGCCGAATGTTAGGGTCGGCGATCGCCTCGAAACGCACCAGATCCAAACTAAGAGTGGCGCAGTTCAGGTGATTACGCTACCGTGGCTCAACCGCTCCACGTTGCTGACGCGACCCGAAACTGAAGGACTCTCGATGTCAGAGGTGGGGCACTTGTTGCTCGATCGGCTCCGCCTGGCCCTAGAAGGTGAGATTCGTAAACTCGATTCAACGTTGCCTACTATCTTGCTTGCCCATCTGATGGCAGATGCCGCAAACTATGGCGCAGAGCGCTTTTTAGCAGTCGGCAAAGGGTTTACAATTCCGTTGTCATTGTTGACTCGCGACTGTTTCGACTATGTGGCTTTGGGTCATGTGCATCGCCATCAAATTTTGTGTCAACAACCGCCGATCGTCTATCCCGGTAGCATTGAGCGAGTTGATTTTAGTGAAGAAAAAGAAGAAAAAGGCTATGTGTTTGTTGAGCTAGAAAAAGGCCGAGCGACGATCGAGTTTTGCCCGTTGCCCGTGCGGCGATTTTGCACGATCGAGCTTGATCTGTCGGAGGAAGACGATCCGCAATCTGCTCTGCTGGAGGCGATAGCCTCACAAACCGTCCGAGATGCCGTGGTGCGCGTCATCTATCAGCTTCGACCCGAACAGAGCGATCGCATTGATGATGCAGATATTCACCAGGCCCTCAGCGTCGCCCACAACTACACCATTCAACCCGAACTGGTGAGCCAACTCTCGCGATCGCGCCTGCCTGAGTTGGGCGTAGGGGCCACGATCGATCCGCTCAATGCCCTGCGCGCCTATCTAGAAAATCGGGAAGATCTGCGCGACCTGCAAGAACCCATTCTCAATGCGGCTCAAGGGTTGCTAGATGAGACCGACTGGCTAGGCGACGCAGACCTCAACCTCGACCTCGAAGAACCGCTACCCCTGATTCCTGTGTCTACCCAGACCCAATTGAGGCTGCTGTGATTTTGGAGATTTTGAGCCTTGAGCGCAGTCGAAATGCGTCTGATCCATCATTCCGCCTTCCCACTTAATTTCCCAGAATTACTTAGGAATGTGGATTGATGAATGCCGAGATTTTCGCCCTCATCCCCTCACTCCTGCTCCCAACTTGAGAGAAGGGGAACCGGACTCTTGCTCCCTCTCCCAACTTAGGAGAGGGCTGGGGTGAGGGCGAGACAAGCTTGCAGTGGGCGGAATGATTGAATCCAGGTTCCTTAGGAGACTTCTCGCAAAGCAGTGACCCGCTGTCTACGACTTCCCTCAGTCAGGTTGTGCCCAGAGCGAAGTCGCAGGGCAAAGGTCGAAAGGTCAGATCTTTTTAGAAATCGCCTTAACAAAGGTAGGGTAGGGCATTACCATGCCCTACGGAAGTCACGCTGTGATCAGAAATCGCCTTCCATCTTTCAACGGTTGCTATTTGCGAATCAATTGCTGAACTTCTTGCTTCAACTGGGGATTTTTTTGAATTGCCTCAAAAATTTGGTTGAAACGCTGCACATTTAAGCCTTGATCCTGGACGGCTTTCTCCATTTTGGTCTGGCTGTCTTTTTGGATGGCGACCAGCTTGGCCACCGCCCGATCGTAACTTTGCCGTTCTTTGGCGGGCACTTGGGTCGTTGGCTTGGCTTTGGGGTCAGCCTGTAACTTGTAAATCTCGTCAAACCGTTGTGGGGTCAACCCTTCCCCCTGAATTGCTTGCACCGCTTGCGCCTCAGATACCTTGTTGATGGTTAGAATTTGCTTGATGGCTCCCGCAAACTTCTGCACTTCGTCTTTGCTGGGCTGTGCGGCGGTAGGGGCTGAGCTAGGGGCCGTTGGGGCAGGCGGTTTTTGCGCTTGAGCAGGCAGATGAACGGCCGATAATAGAGCAACCGTACAGAAAGCTGCCAGAGCGTTCTTGATCATTTTAATTCTCCATGACGACGATATTGAACTGAGCGACAAACCTCGAAATGACCATTCATCAAAGGTTCTGAAGCTAATTGGTGATTCGTTCTGACCCATCCTATCGAGAAACGATCGATTTAACATCCGATTATCGATTTGCGCCGCTCGTGACAAATGCTCAAAAATTATCTCTATTGGCATACGCAAAGTTACTCAAGTCAGAACCGTTGACAGAGGCAAGACTCACTGGGCATCGCTAAAACTGAGATTGTTGAGGTAGATTTTTGCTCTTTTTCTAGTGCAGTCCTATGTTTGAGTGTCTGTTGAAAGGGCGATCGCCCCACCCAAGAGGATGAAAAGCTGAGAAGATTTCTAGCAAAGGTCGGAAGGTCATCTCTTGTTTAGAAATCGCCTTAGCGTGAGACTGTCTTGCTTTGATTTTCTCTAATATTTGATTTTCTCTAATAGACCTCTGCGTGAATCTTGCTTCTCTGAATCCAGAAAAGGACAGAGATCCTGAACACTACCCTGAACACTACCCTGAACACTTTTGCCAGATTGCCTGAGCTTCTGGTGGAGAGGCTGATCTGAGAGCGTCTTCGGGTGTTGAGAGCGACAAATCTTTCTTCAGACAAATCTTGACTGTGGTTGACAAGTCATGCGTGAGAAAAATTTTATGTTTCCTTCTGAGTTAGTTGCTGCAAAACCGTCCTTGTCAGATCTTCGAGTCCAATTTACTTTGGCTGAAGTGCAGTCATCTACGGTTCAGGATGCCCGATCGTCGCTCACCGCTCAAGAGATCACCCTAGTCATGGTTCCGCTTTGCTTTGTGGCCGCTTGGGCGGCGCTAGCCTATGTGATTTCTGATACTTGGAAAACAAGCCGCAAGAAAGTTGAGTCGAACTCATCTTTATCTCAGTCGCCTTGCAAAAAGTGCCGCTTTTTTAACAGCAATCCCTATATCAAGTGTGCGGTGAATCCTCATATTGCCATGACCAAAGCCGCCCAAGATTGTGCCGACTATCAACCGCGATCGCTCAAAAACTAGTCATAACTATGAGGGTGGGCGCTGCTGAATTAGGAATGATTGGATGTAGGGGCAATCCCCTTCATTGAGCAACGCCGATTTTTCATTACACCATCCGCAACGCCGTAGGGTGAAATTAAGGTGATTTTGCGAGTGACTCTGCCCATACTCCCTATGAAAGATAGAAATCGTCCCCATGCATCGGTCTCTATTCTTTGGCGGGTCACTTGAATAAAGAAAAAAACGAGATGAGTCTCAAGCCCTTAGAAGACAGCGTACTTAACCTGAATGCAGTTCACCTCAATCAAGAAAGTTTGTTGCGTCGCATTACCGATCGTATCCGGCGATCGCTAGAGCTAGCCGACATCTTGCAGGCAACCGCAACGGAGGTGGGCGAATTTCTGAGTAGCGATCGAGTCAAGATCTACCAGTTTTTACCAGATGGCAGTGGTCAGGTAGTAGCTGAATATATTCGAGAGAATCGGTTGCCATCGCTGTTGGGGTTAACCTTTCCGGCAGACGATATTCCACCCTATGCACGAGCACTGTTCATTAAGGGGCGGGTTAGATCGATCGTCAACGTAGACACGCAGCAAATTGGGCAAAGTCCGCTAGAAGTGCAAGAGATAGGCGCTGCCTTTGCCGAGCTTGAGTATCGAGAAGTCGATCCTTGCCACGTCGAATATTTAACGGCAATGGGGGTGCAGTCGTCGATTGTGATGCCGTTGCTGGTGCAAGACGAGCTTTGGGGATTATTTGTTTCGCATCAGGCTAAACCGCGAGCAGTGCCTGATGACGAAATTCGGGCGATGCAGTTGGTGGTCGATCAGCTTTCGGTGGCGATCGCGCAGTCGATTCTAACGACCAAGGCTCGCGCTAAAGCCGATCAGGAATCTGCTATCAATCGCATTACCTCTTTGCTGCATTCTTTGACGACGATCGAGCTACAGGCTGCCCTTGATGAAACGATCGCCGTTTTGCGTGGCTCTGGGGGTAGATTGTGGATTCGACCCGAAGCCCTGAATTTGGTCGAGGATATCGAGCATCACCCCAATTCGACCGTGCCTAGCTGCTCGATCAGACTTTACACCTCCGGAGCGCAGCCCCATATTCCCCAGGGGGCCCGCTACCCTCTCATAGAGCAATATAGCGCCTGGCAAGAATTCTTTAAGTCGGGCCAGCCCAGTTGGGCGATTCAAAATCTCTACAAAGAACCAGGACTGCGGAATCTGCAATTTGCCTTTCGATCGACCCAAATTCGCGGCATTCTGATTGTGCCCCTGTGGTTTCGTCACCAATTGATGGGCTATCTGAGCGTGTTTCGAGATGAGATAGAAACAGAAATTCTGTGGGCTGGGCAGGTCGATGCCGATCGTCGCCAACGATCGACCCAACTCTCGTTTGATGTTTGGAAAGACTCCCAAAAAGGCCAATCTCAACCCTGGACGATCGCCGAGATCGAGACGATTCAAATTTTGGGCAAGCAGTTTGCAACTGCCATTCAGCAATATGAAATGCACCAGCATCTGCAAACCCTCAACGCCAGGCTAGAAAAGCAAGTTGAGGAACGCACGACCCAACTCAAGCAAGCCACCGAGCAGCAGCAAATTCTGTTTGAAGTGGTGACTAAAATGCGACAATCGCTGGACATCGACACCATTTTTAGCATCTTGACGCAAGAAGTGCGGCGATCGCTGAAGGTCGATCGGGTGAGCGTTTACCGCTTTGCCTCCCCCTTAGATTTCAGCGATGGCGAATTCATTGCCGAAGATGTGTCGCCCGCGTTTCCGCCGGCCCTGTCTACCAAGATTCAGGCTCAGCGCGGTGGAGAATGTTGTGCGCCGTTTTATCGCGATGGGCAAGTGCAGACGATTCAGAATATTCAGACTGCCGAGCTTCCAGGCTCCTTTGTCACCTTTCTCGATCGCTTGCAGGTCAAAGCCCTTCTAACGGCCCCCCTGAGCAAAGGCAACGAGCTTTGGGGGTTGCTGTGTATTCATCAGTGCGATCAGCCTCGACAATGGCACTCGACAGAGATTCAATTTGCTACTCAGGTTGCCGCCCAGTTAGGAGTTGCCCTAGAGCAATCTGATCTGCTGTCTCAGACGCAGCAGCAAGCCGCCCAACTGACGCAAACCCTGCACGACCTGCGAAAGATGCAAAACCAGCTTGTGCAAACTGAGAAAATGTCGAGTCTGGGTCAACTAGTTGCCGGGGTGGCCCACGAAATCAACAATCCCGTGAACTTCATCTATGGCAACCTCAATCATATAAATAGCTATGCCCACGACTTATTAAGCTTGATCAGAACCTATCAGACCCATTACCCCAAGCCTGACGTAGAAGTGTTTGAGCGCATGGAAGCGATCGACCTTGATTTTCTAGCAGAAGATTTGCCCAAAACGCTCTCTTCTATGAAAGTGGGAGCCGAACGCATCCGCCAGATTGTGCTGTCGCTGCGAAATTTCTCTCGGCTAGATCAGTCAGAGACAAAGCCAGTAAACATTCACGAAGGAATAGACAGTACGCTGTTGATTTTGCAGCACCGTCTCCGATCAAAAGATGACCCGTCTCACATCCGACTTGTCCGAGAGTATGGCGATTTGCCCGAAGTCGATTGCTACGCCGGACAGTTGAATCAGGTATTTATGAATGTGTTGAGCAATGCGATCGATGCCCTCGAAGCATCGGAGAAAACAGCGTCGCCCACCATTTGGGTTCGCACAGAGAAATTGGGTCACGATCGCGTTCTGATTTGCATTAGCGACAATGGACACGGCATCCCAGACGTTCTGAAGCCTAAGATTTTTGATGTGTTCTTTACCACCAAACCGATCGGCAAGGGCACAGGCATGGGACTCTCGATCAGCTACCAGATCGTGGTAGACAAGCACGGCGGAGTTTTCAAATGTCACCCTCGATCGGGGGGCGGAACAGAGTTTTGGATTGAGATTCCGGTGCGGAGGCAGGAGGCAGGAGGGATGAACAGTGAGGGATGAACAGTGAGGGATGAGGAGGCACGGGTTTGCCAGTCAACCAGGGGAGGAAGCTAAAGGGTCGGTGGCCTGAAATCTTTCTTTCGTCTCTTGCAATCACCGCCCAGACCTCAAGCTCCTGGCTGAGAGCATAGGACTGGGTTTCGGCTCCGCTCAAACATTGCCGAACTAATAGCCAGATCCCCAGAGCGGCAACAAAAGATCTCTGGTTGAAGTGGGTTCGTTCGATACACTGGAGGTATGGGATCTCGCATTCAACCTTTACCCACTGAGGTTATTCATCTAATTGCGGCTGGCGAAGTCATCGATTCTTTGGCGGCAGTGGTACGAGAATTGGCGGAAAATGCGATCGATGCGGGGGCGAGTCGCATTCGCGTTTCGGTCTGGGCAAATCAGTGGCGCATTCAGGTCGCAGACAATGGCGCTGGCATGGAGTTGGCAGAATTACAACAGGCTGCCCTGCCCCACACTACCAGCAAAATTCACGATCGCCAGGATCTCTGGAAGATTTGCAGTCTGGGGTTTCGGGGAGAAGCGCTTCACAGTCTGGCACAGTTGTCTGAGCTAGAAATTCTCAGCCGTCCGGTGTTGGCAAGTCAGGGATGGCGACTGCTTTACAACCCCCAGGGGGAAGCCATTCGGGTTGAAAGCGCAGCGATCGCGCCCGGTACGATCGTCACCGTAAACAACCTTTTCGGCAACTGGACAGCCCGGCGCGAGGGCTTGCCTCCGATCGCCCAGCAGCTTCGAGCGATTCAGACAACGATTCAGCAGATTGCCCTGAGTCATCCTAGCCTTACGTGGCAGGTTCAGCAGGGCGATCGCGAGTGGTTCAATCTCTGGTCTGGCAAAACGGCTCAACAAATTCTGCCTCAGATTCTACGCAAACTTCAGTCTGGAGATTTACGAGAACTTTCTCTCAAAATTCCTCCTCCCGAACCCTCTTCCCTGACTTTTTCTTCTTCTTCCTTGCTAATCGGGCTGCCCGATCGCTGCCATCGTCACCGTCCCGATTGGGTGCGCGTTGCTGTGAATGGTCGATTTGTGCAGATGCCTGAGCTAGAACAAACAATTCTCAATGCCTTTCGCCGCACGCTGCCGCGCGATCGCCATCCCGTCTGTCTGCTGCATTTGCAAGTTCCCCCCGATCAGATTGATTGGAACCGTCACCCTGCCAAAGCCGAAATCTACCTACATCATCTAGAACATTGGCAAGCCCAAGTCACGACGGCGATCGAGCAAGCTTTGCGCCTCGACCCAGCTTCCGAATCTCTTGCGTCCGATCGCACTCAAAAGCTCTTCAAAGCGGCAGAGTCGGGTGGTGGCTACCACGTCAATCGCGAGATTCAACCCGCCGCCCTGCTGCCTGCTTCTGCCTTTTTGACTGCGATCGCTCAGGTGCACCATCGCTACATCCTCGCCGAGCACCCCAGCGGCATGTGGCTAATTGAGCAACACATCGCCCACGAGCGAGTTTTGTATGAGCAGATCTGCGATCGTTGGCAGCTTGTGTCTCTAGAACCTGCGATCGTGCTCAATCAACTCTCAATGTCTCAGATCGAGCAGTTGCAACGCTTGGGGCTAGAAGTCGAACCGTTTGGCGACCAGATTTGGGCAGTCCGCAATGCGCCCGCGCTTTTGGCGCAACGAGACGACTGTGCCGCCGCCCTAGTCGAACTCAGCCTGGCCGGAGACCTACAAACGGCTCAGGTTGCTACTGCCTGCCGCAGTGCGATCCGCAATGGCACACCCCTGACGCTCACCGAGATGCAGACCCTTTTGAATCAATGGCAACAGACCCGAAATCCTCGCACTTGCCCCCACGGTCGCCCGATTTATTTGTCCCTCGAAGAGACTGCCCTATCTAGATTTTTCCGTCGCCATTGGGTGATCGGTAAAAGCCACGGAATCTAGGGGTAGCACCCTTCTAGTCTGAAGCTTTGGACAACCACGGGGGGATTGCCCCTACAAAATCCTTCCTCTAATCTGACGTGAATTCGACGACTGGAATTTTGCCCTCACCTTTAGTTTCATCGAATTCACGTTAATCGGCTCCTTCGATCGGCGCAAACCCCTGTCGCTGGACGTTTTCTGTCACTACACGCGGCTCCAAAAATTGCAGCAGATAGTCAGGGCCGCCTGCCTTAGAGCCTACGCCAGAAAGCTTGAAGCCGCCAAACGGTTGACGCGCGACGATCGCTCCTGTGATTCCACGATTGATATAGAGGTTGCCGACTTCATACTCTGCCTGCGCCTGCTGAATGTGGGAGGGCGTTCGAGAATAGAGTCCGCCAGTCAGGGCGTAGGGGGTGCTGTTGGCGATCGTCAGGGCTTCCTCAAAGCTCTTGGCCTTGATCACAGCTAAAACGGGGCCAAAAATTTCTTCTTGGGCAATCTTGGCCGTGGGCGCAACGTTGGCAAACACCACGGGACTGACGAAATATCCAGATTCAGGCACGGGCATTTCTAGGGCGACTTCTGCCTCAGTGCGACCTTGCTCAATGTAGTTTTGAATTCGAGTTTGCGCTTCGGCATCAATGACTGGGCCAACCTGGGTGCTAGGAGATTCTGCCATGCCAATGTTCAGCGATCGCGTCGCCTCGATGACCCGATTCAAAAAGGTGTCGTAGATCGATTCAAGGACGATCGCCCGTGAGCAAGCCGAACATTTTTGCCCACTATACCCAAAGGCCGACTGCACCACGCCCTGCACAGCCTGATCTAAATCAGCGCTCTCGTCAACGACGATCGCGTTTTTGCCGCCCATTTCTGCAACGACGCGCTTCAGGTGTTTTTGCCCCGGTTGCAGAATCGCAGCGTTGGCGTAAATTTGACAGCCGACGGCTTGCGACCCAGTAAAGACTATCATCTGCACGTCGCGGTGTTTGACCAAATGAGCGCCCACCGATGCCCCATCGCCTGGCACAAACTGAAACACCCCACGGGGAATGCCCGCTTCCACGAGAATCTCAGTGATTTTGCGGCAATCACCGATGACGTTTCGGCGGGTTTAAGCAGGGCGCAATTGCCCGTCACGAGTGCCGCCACCACCATCCCCATCGGAATCGCCAACGGAAAATTCCAGGGTGAAATCACCACGACAATGCCCCTGGGGTAGTAGTGATAGCGATTGGTCTCGCCTGGCAAATCGTAGCTATATCCCTCGCTCAATCGTTCCATGTCGTTGGCGTAATAGCGACAAAAATCGATCGCTTCCGACACTTCCCCATCTGCTTCCCGCACGGGCTTTCCGGTTTCTAGAACCATCCAGGCGATCAGGTCTTCGCGGCGTTGGGTCAACAGATCAGCCGCCTTGCGTAGCACCTCGGCCCGTTGGCTGACGGGGGTTTTTTGCCAGCCAGGAAAGGCAGATTTTGCCGCCGCGATCGCCATTTCTGCTTGTTCTACATTGATCATTCCTACCTGACCGACCACCTCCCGAAACTGCGACGGATTGACCGAGGTCAGCTTTTCGGTCGTTTCCACATATTTCCCATCGATCAACGGTAGATAGGTTCCACCCAATCGCTGCCGTACCGATCGCAGGGCTGTTTGGATGCGATCGCGAGATTCAACCTCCGCATAATCTGTATCTGCCACGTTGTGAAAAAGGGAGGAAGTGGGGAGAGATGACGGACTAGGAAGAGGGGAGGGAGGAGCGAGAATTTCGTCTACCGGGCGTTCTTCTAGGTTTTGGCGCAGAAAAGAACTGTTGGCGGTGTTTTCTAGTAGGCGACGAATTAAATAGGACATGCCAGGAATCAATTCCCCATAGGGGCAGTAGACGCGGACACGGTAGCCCTGATCGGCGATCGCCCTGGCCAGTTTGTCGCCCATACCGTAGAGCACCTGAAACTCGACGCGGCGACGTGGAATGTCTAACGCTTTGGCGATGGCGATCGCGTGGGCCTGGGTTCGCACGTTGTGGCTGCCGATCGCGGCATAGAGACATTCGTGATTTTCGAGCAGCAGCCGGGTCATGGTTTCAAAGTTGGCATCTGTGGCGGGTTTCTGGTCATAAACTGGCTGTTTCCAGTCCTTTTGAGCCGCTTTGATGGTTTCTTGATCCCAGTATGCACCTTTGACCAGACGCACGGTGAGCGGCGTACCGCGCTCTTTTGCCCAGGCGATCAAGCCGTGTAAATCCTGTTCGCTATCGCGCAGATAGGCTTGCAGGGTCATGCCTATCTCGGCGCGATCGCGAAACTCATCTTCGAGCAAAATCCGTTTGAGAATCGATAGGGTGAGATCTTTGTAAGCGTACTGCTCCATGTCAAAGTGGACTGCGGCCCCCAATTCTTGAGCGCGCCGCAGCAGAATGCGAATGCGATCGCTGACCCGTGCTTCGCTGCCCTGAGCATCTAAGGGGTCAAATTGTGAATAGAAGGCGGTCAGCTTGACCGATACCTGCACCTTGGGGAGCGATTCGCCGTCTGCCAGGTCGATCGCGGGCACGGTTGACCACTGCTGGGCTGCCTCAGTCAGTTGGGCCATCAAATCGAGATAGCGATCAAGATACGACTGAGCTTCCGCTTCGGTAATCACCGCTTCGCCCAGCAAATCTACGGTGAAGGCCATTTTGTCTTTTCGCAGCCGTTCTAGCGTCTTGAGAACCTGCTGGGTGGTTTCTCCAGAAATATATTTGTGGGCCAGAGTTTCTACGGCCGTAGAAACCGTAGTTGCAGCCACCTGCCCCGGCATCGAATCGGCATTTGCGAAATTGAGCATTCCCTTTAAGGCGGCGGGCAACTCAACACTGGGATCACTGAGATATTCTTGCAAATGGCGAGCGATCTCGGTTTTGCTTCGCAGAGACGGCAAACAATCGATCAAGCGAAATAGCTGAACCCTTAAGCCTGGGTTGCCCATCGTCCATCCCAATAGTTTGTCATCCCAGCGCATTTGATCCCGCATTTGGGCAAACAGAGAACGCCCTTCTCTGGTGGCGATCAACAGTTGACGGGCGATCGCCTGGGTTTGAGATTCATACCGACGATCGGATGCTTGGCTAACCATACTGACTTACAGCCTCCTAATTATTAGCGCTCTCACAAGCTTCTCTCTCACAAGCTTCTCTCTCACAAGCTTCTCTCTCTATTGTCAATTCTCAGCCAGCCGTTGCGGAGGCAGGTTCTTAAAAGGCTTAATCTTTGGCAAAGAAGAAATTTTCTCGAAGGTGCTGTGGCCAACGAAGAGAATAGCGCACGATCGATCCCCCTATCGCTTTGATTCAAGAACCCCTGACATAGACAAACATTAAAACCCCACAAAGCCAATGTGAAGCCCGTGAGATCTACTCCGTAATTTTGCACAGAATTCAAAAACGTTGTGTAACAATGTCTCGATAGTACGGAGGCTCACCCCTCTCGCCCAGCCCGTCGAAGGCAACCTCCTCGTTCATCCCTCCGTGAACCATGAATTTAGAACTATGAATTCAACTAATGATGCAACGTTAATCGAGCAATTTATAACCGGAAAGGCAGTTTTAGCGGCAAACCAGAACCTACGCATTGAACCCCTGTTTGGGGCAAACCGTCTTCTCGACACCAATGGCGCTCTGGTGGCCTCGATCGACCTGACAAGCCAACCCACGGTGATCACAATTCGCCAGGGTTGTGCCTCCTGGTCTTTGCTCCACGCTGCCCTCTGCGATCGTAACTTCATGATTATGGGCAAGGCAGACCAGCTTGGGTTTTTGCGTTACGAAGCCCAGAATATTCCGTTGGGGTATAAAATGAGCAGCACCGAAGCTAGAGTGCTGTGGAAAGTCTGGGCAGACACGGTACGTTCGTTCAATCAGAAAGATATTCGGCTAGATCTACTGATTTTCGATCGGGGAACCTGGTATCCGATTCAAGAAATCGCTTGCCAACGAGGAATTGTTTTGATTAAAACGCTGATCAACTCCCTGCAATTGCAGGATGGAGATTACGTAACTTGGATTCAGCGTCAACCAGGAGAAAATTTGCACAGCCAGGGTTCTTAAGTAATGAGGGCGGGCGATCTACGTACAACATTCTGCGTACAACATTTAGTCAGTCGTCGCTCCCTGGTTGACCGACAAAACTCAGAAGGCCCTCACCCCAACCCCTCTCCCAGAGCGGGCGAGTCGCCCTAAACCCAACGTTACTTTTCTGACTTTTCTCCTCTTGT
>JAAUOZ010000223.1 GCA_012034655.1 Leptolyngbyaceae cyanobacterium CSU_1_3
TATCAGACGGGTCGAAAAGTTGCTGAAGATTTCAAAGCCAACATGACAATTGTCTTTGATGAGCTACTGCCACAATGGAATTACACAGCTAAACCAGAATTACAGCTTATTTAATCCACGATCCTTAGCAATTTTTAGAGAGACTGGTGCTCGTAATAACGAAGGCGAAGTTCTTGGTAAAATCGGCTTTTTGCTGGAGTCTCAGAAACAACCAGAGCTAGCGATCGTCTTTCTCAAACAATCAGTGGTATTGCCTTTTTGTAAAGGGTAGAGATAATTAGGAGTAGCTATCATGGTTTAGTCATTCTGCATCTGTGAATCTCAGTCCTTCCGCATGAAGCCTTATCTCCTCTGTCCCAACTGTAGCTCAGACGACATCATGAAAATGGTACGACCCGACGCGGCAAACAAAATTACAAGTGCCGGGATTGGGGTCGTCAGTTTGTCGAAAATCCGCAGGGGAAACCCAAAGAGCGAGATACCTTGGCTTTGATTGATCGAATGTTGCTCGAACGCATTCCACTGGCAGGGATTGCATGAGTCCTCCAGTTATCAGAGAGTTGGTTGCAACAGGATGTGAATGCGTACTACGCCGAAGTGCCACAGCAGGCAGAGGTTGCGGTCAAAACAACGTCCCGACTCGTGGTGCAGATGGATGAACTATGGTCATTCGTGGATGGTAAAGGCAATAAACAATGGGTCTGGTTAGTGATCGATGGGGAGACTCGTGAAATTATCGGGTGTCATGTTGGCGACCATTCTGCCGCGTCAGCACAAGCGTTGTGGGACTCTCTACCGCGTCGGTATCGACAATACGCCCGCATCTACACCGACTACTGGGCAGCTTATGCGTGTGTGCTACTGAGCAAACGACATTTTGCAGTCGGCAAAGAGTCCGGTTTAACCAATTATATTGAGCGGTTGGTTAGACAAAGCTTGTCGTTCTCCAAGAAGTTGGACAATCACATTGGAGCGATTTGGAACTTCATCCATCACTACAACCAGAAGATTCGAGAGAAACTGCAACGAGAACAAATAGCTTCTTTTTCTCTATCCTTTACGTAATGGCACTACCCAGATGTGGAATACCCAGGAGTTTCGTAAGCTACCACCTTTGAAGTAGATTAGGAGCAGTATGAAGTACCCCAGAATTCAGCAAGCTAAAGCGATCGACGACACAACATTAGTGATTGAATTTAACAATCAAGAGGTTAAGAAATACGATATTCATCCTCTTTTAGAGACTCCAATGTTTGCTCTGTTGCAGCAACCTGCTTTTTTCAAGAATTTCATGGTTGAGTCAGGTGGTTATGCGATCGTGTGGACTGAAGACATTGACATCAGCGCGTATGAGCTTTGGAGAAATGGGGTGATAGTGGCGAGCGGACATTTCGCTGGCGATCGCATTCAGTAGATATGGCGCACGCCGCTTCGTAGATACCGCAAGGGTTGCCCTTCCCTCTCTGCAACCATGCGCTGCTTTGCAGATACCGCAAGGATCGCATTACACAGAATCAGCGATCGCTGTGTCGGATCGGGATAGCTTGGGGCATTTAAGCAAGGCAACCGCAAAACCGATGCAGACGTTGGGCAAAGTGAAATGTAGGATTCATGCTTCAACTCCATCTGCGGTGAACCGTCATCCTGGAATCGGCTATGATCAAAATGAAACGTTATTCAGAACAGCGATGGTTACAGAGTTGATGGTTCAGCCATCTTCATGGGTGGAAACGGGCATTGCTGTAGAAACAGTGAGAGGCTTGAAGCTGTTTAAATTCACGAAGGAGCTACAGGATCGCTTTGAGGAGCTAATTGAACTGTATAAGCAGGAGCAGCTTACAGATGAGCAACAGGCAGAGCTAAAAGGATTGACAGAACTGGATCGAATTTTTACCTTGCTGAATGCTCGGACGATCGCTGATTCATGACGATTAATTCCTCAGTTCGTCAGCTTGTGCGACAACGTGCAAACTCCTTGTGTGAATACTGCCATTCCTCTGAAGAGGGTAGCACCACTCGATTTACGATCGATCATGGTCAGCCGCGATCGTTAGCTGGATCGGATGACGTGGATAATTTGATTTTGGCGTGTCATCGCTGTAATATGCGACGTTATAACTTCACGGCTGGTATTGATCCTCAAACGGGCAATGTTGTGCAACTCTTTAATCCTAGAGTGCAGTCTTGGTCTGAGCATTTTTCTTGGTCTGTGGATGGTCTGAGAGTTGTTGGCTTGGCGGCGATAGGTCGAGCAACTTGTAAGCGGTTGGATATGCATGATGATGAGCATGATGATGGGTCAATTATCAGAGCGCGGCGCTTGTGGCTTCGAGGAGGATGGCATCCGCCTGCAACTGACCCGATTTTGCAGGAGTAGCGATCGCATTCATAAATTCCATAAAATCAGCGATCGCACTTCTCAGCTACACCTACATTGCTCGATCGTTCTCCTCAAAAGCAGCTACACTCTCCAGAAGCAGCGATCGCTTTGTTGGATCGGGATAGTCTGCGGCATTTAAGAAAGGCGATCGCCCTACATCACCCCAGCAGAATCAGCAGGAATGCCGAATCGCTGGGCGGCATCAATCAGTCCACGATCGAGGGAAAGCAAGTTTTCTACATTGTGATTGCGAGCGATTGCTAAATGTAAAGCATCTCCTGCCCTCAAGCCAGTCTCCCACTGCTGAATGAACTCGGTTGCACCAACAAAGTCAGCCGTTGTCAAAGTAAAAACGGTGTAGGATTGGGTCGCATCATTTTGAAATGATTGCATTACGGCTGTCATCGAGTCTGAAGTCAATTCGTTCATCCGAACGCGACGAGATAGAAGACTAGCGAACTCCACAACTGTCCAATCACTGATGGCTATTTGAGAAACAGGCAGACTCAGCAGAACTGTTTCAACAGAGTTGCTCGTTGCTTCTTGGATGTAAAAAGGTGCTAAAAAGCTCGTATCCAGGTAGATCAATATCTTGCCTCTTGACGTAAGCTTTGAATGGCTTGGAGGGTACTGGTAGCTGTTTGAACTTGATCTGCTCTTAGTTTGCTGTGAGACTTTAGAGGTTGAGCAATCTTTGATATCAACGACAACCGAGCGATCGATTTCCCATGACGAGTAATGATTACTTCTTCACCATCTTCAACTTGGCTGATCAGTTGATTGATCGTCATAGATGTATGAGTGATATCAACTTCTAGCATCAGCTTAGGCTCTTTTTGGTAAGAGGTGATACGTCTACTTTATCAATCGTATCCTAATTCGTGAATTTAACGATCACTCCTCCCCTCTCTCCCACTATCCATCGTCCCTCTCCTTTCTATCTGCGCGCTGCTTCGCAGATACCGCAAGGGTCGTCCTTCCCTCTTTATATCAGCGACTCGCTCCAACAATCTAGTGACCGCCCGATCGTTCTCCTCAAAAGCGCGCTGCTTCGCAGATACCGCAAGGGTCGCGCCGCACCTCTGCCAAGCCCGCAGCATCGCACGACAAGAGCGGCGGCTGAGACGGTGCGTTCTCATCAAGATTGTACGTTGCGATGAAGGGTTGTTTGGAGGAACGGATATTATGGGAGGGACGATCGCACTACCAAATTACATTGACAGAATACTGGCTAATCAAGTGATCTACAGTCAAAAGCGGGAGGTTCTCAATTTGGCTTTGGGCAATGAGGAGGCGATCAAAAGGATCTCGGTGATGATTGGGGAGTAAGGCAATTTGGAGAACGTGGTGCATTTCTACGGTTAGGGTTACAAACCGATTTGAAGCAAGGCGGGACGGAATATACGCTTCGGGTGACTCTGGCAGAGATAGTTTGCCTGTACGTTCTTTGATGATAATTTCCCAAGCGCTGACAACGCTGAAATAGATTGTGTTGGTTGGCTCAGTAATAATCGCTTTTGCGGTGTTGGAAAGCTGGGGATCATCAATCACCCACCATAAAAAAGCGTGGGTATCTAGAAGCGCATTCATCAACTTGGAAGATTGGAGTCGAGAAAATCGTTGAGAAAACTGTCTGGGAGAGGGGCGTTGAAATCTGGGGCGATCGTGACTTTGCCTTGATCTTGACCAGGAATACGAGGAGAAGCTGGAGGCATAATGGGCACGAGACGGGCGATCGCAACACCGCTCTGAGCGAGGAGAATTTCTTCTCCCGTTTGAATGCGTTCAAGCAGGGCGGCAAATTGCTCAACGGTTTCAGGAATATTAATGGTGATTGTCATACTGGCAATGTCTGAATCACTTTATCCAAGTATAAGGTTTAATTGCGATCGCCTCTCCTACTTGAAGCGAATCACGTTCGCATCGAGATCAGTGGGATTGACAACAGCATTTGGATTACATCCATTTCAACTCGGTGAAGCATGGCTTAGTGTCTTGTCCACATTGATGGGAATGGTCAAGTTTTCATCAGTGGGTGGGGCAGGGCAAGTATGCAAAGGATTGGGGTTGCGTTTGTGAGGGGAGACAGCCTGTGATCCCAGATTTTGGAGCGATGACCGGGTTGATGGGAGAGTAGCGTGGGCATTACAGTACCCTGTCTTTGTCATCAATCAACCCTCATCATGCCCACCCTACGAGATCGGCGATCGCACTTTATATCAACGATCGCACTTCTCAGCTACACCTACATTGCTCGATCGCACTCCTCAAAAGCGCACTGCTTTGCAGATACCGCAAGGGTCGTCCCTCTCCTTCCTATCCGCGCGCTGCTTCGCAGATACCGCAAGGGTCGTCCTTCCCTCTTTATATCAACGATCGCACTTCTCAACCACACCCGCGATCGCCCGATCGCTCTCCTCAAAGACAGCTACACTCTCCAGAAGCAGCGATCGCTGTGTCGGATCGGGATAGCCTGCGTCAGTCAAGAAAGGCAACCGCGAAACCGATGCAGATGTTGGATTGAAGCATGAAACCCACCCTATAGGTGAGCGATCTGCATTGCAGATACCGCAAGGGTCGCACTTAAAATGGAACCAAGATCTAGCTGAAATGGAGTTGTATTGTTTATGCAATCAGTCACCTTTAATGAAGCCTTAGACGCGATTGAATCTCTCTCTATCGAAGACCAAGAAGCCCTGATGTCTATCCTCCAAAAACGCCTCATTGATCGCCGTCGTGCTGAAATTGCTACTCACATCACCCAAGCTAAAGCTGAACATCGGGCGGGGCAGGTTTTCCGGGGTTCGGTTGAAGACGCGATCGCCGAACTAGATCGATGAGAACCATTACCTTTGCCTCCTCATTCAAACGAGCCTATGAATCTCTTGTGCGTAAACGTCCTGACCTCAAGCCTAAAATCAATACCATCTTGAGAACTCTGGCGGCTACTCCCTTTGAGCCAATGCTCCAAACCCATAAGCTCAAAGGTCAATTAGTTGGATCTTGGGCTTGTAGGGTGGAATATGATTGTCGGATTGTGTTTGACTTTGTTGACCGTCCAGTAACACGAGAAGAGGAGATCTTACTAATTGATATTGGGAGTCATGATGAGGTTTATTAGGGGCGATCGTCCCTCTCCTTTCTATCCGCGCGCTGCTTCGCAGATACCGCAAGGGTCGTCCGTCCCTCTTTATATCAACGATCGCACCACTAAACCTCCGATCGCTCGATCGCACTTCCCTCTTTGTACCAGCGATCGCACTTCCCTCTTTGTACCAGCGATCGCACTTCTCAGCTACATCCACATTGCTCGATCGTCCTCCTCCAAAGCGCGCTGCTTTGCAGATACCGCAAGGGTCGCTTAGATAAACAGGAATTGTTACGCTAGGGTTAAGGTCGCGATGTCGTCTGCAAATTCAAGCTCATATTGAGCGATCGCTTCTTCGAGCGTGCGATGCAGAGAGGAGCGCTGATCGGGAGATTCTTCGATGAAGAGTTCTAGGAATTGTCTATCGAGTGTTCTAACCTGATTTTCGTTTACTGGAAGATGGTAGTAATCAGCGCTTTGTACGCAAAACTGTCCATCGATTACCCGTTGAAAACAACGATAGCGGATGGCTGTCACGTCATCAATTCTCTTCCAAATATCGATCGCTTTGAACATAGCTTTCTAAGAAATGGGTTTCCACCGACCGGATTCAATTCGTTTCTGGGTGTTGGCTCTTGAGTTTTTGAACTGAGTAATTTGTTGATTCGATGTTGGATCAACGATGACCACTCGATCGCCCTTCACATAAACATAATAACCAGTTTCAACATCCTGGAGTACCCGACCCTCTCTGACCACTCGATTGACATCACCGACTTGTCGAGAAACGTCACCTGCTTGGGCTTCTTGTGCTCGCTGTTCTCCGTGATTTGTTTTGCCTTCGATTTTTCTCTCTTCGCTACTCTCACTCGGTTCGGTCATCGACGTACTGTATCTGTGCTGCTCTACATCATAACAGTGGCAAGGTATCCCGTTAATAGCCCGATCGCACTCCTCAAAAGTGCGCTGCTTCGCCGATACCGCAAGGGTCGCACCACCAACCTATCCACGTTTGCCCCTCTTACCCGTAGTGCACTGTTGACGATCATTGAGCGATCGGGCGGTGTATTACGCTGCGCTAACGCACCCTACAAGATCGACGATCGCACTATTTACCTCTATGTTGAGTCTATCAGGAAGTAAGTTAAGCGATCACATTGAGCAATCAGAGCACGATAGCCCATTCCCGTCCCACCGCGATCGCACTACGGCATTTGCTCAGGCAACAGTGGGGTAATCAGTTCGATTAGTTCAGGAATATCATTTTGAATAACATCCCACAACGTATCCAAATTAACGCGATCGTATTGGTGAGCAAGAATATCACGCATTCCAGCAATATCTTTCCAGGGAATATTTGGGTAGGTGTTGCGGAAGTCAATAGATAAGCGTTTGGTGGCTTCACCGACGACGATCACCTGGTAGAGAATAGCAGATTGTTTTTCTTCGTTAGTGGCTAAGTTGGCTTTAGTCAGGTCAGTAGCAAATATCAGAATGCGCTGTGTGGCGTTGTAGATATCCAGTAGCGCTGCTTCATCTCTGTTCATATATCGTTTGAGCAGTGCTTAAAATTTCTTGCTGCCGAATCCAATTGTCACTCATTTGAATGGAGACTTCGGGAATCAGATCGACAGGGCGTTGTAGCCGGGACTCTAGTTCATGTTTAATCTTTGCCAGGGTAAGCAGCCCTTGCCTTGCTTTGGGAGCGAAGGTAATCAACAGGTCAATATCGCTATCGGCTCGAAAGTCGTCACGGAGAATCGAGCCAAATAACGCCATCTTGGTAATGCCCCACTGTTGACAGAAAATGGCGACTTCCTGACTGGATAGGCCCAAGCGGGTTTGGATGATTGGGTTTTGATCAAGCAGTAGCATCATGAATAAAATCTATGCTTCAGAAGATTAAGAGCAGCATTGAATCAATCCTTTTTACCATGATCGCACAGTCAGGAGGCGATCTCGCTGCATGGCAACCATGCTCTACCTGAAACGATTTCGGCTTCTCGCCGGAAGCACCGGGAAAGGGAGGTCTGGCAACGCCGATTTTGGGAACACACGATTCGGGATGAGCGGGATTAACAACGGCATTTGGATGATATTCATTTCAATCCGGTTATGAGAAGGTGATCGCGCTACACGTTACGATGAAGAAGTTGGATTCAGCGAAGGATAAATTCATGAATGATCTCCATGCTGTCATTGAACGCCATCCCGAAAAAATGAGTGGCGCACTGGTTTTTCGAGGAACCCGCGTCCCCGTTACCGCTTTGTTCGAGAATCTGAAGGATGGAGCTTCGATCGATCAATTTCTGGAGTGGTTTCCGGGTGTCACTCGCGCCCAAGTGGAAGCCCTACTTGATCATGAAATGACAGTGCTGGCATCCCTGACATTGGCATGAAGATTTTGTTTGATCAAGGGACACCAGTTCCATTACGTCGATTTTTGTTAGACCATATCGTCGATACTGCTTATGAGCGTGGATGGTCAGAGCTAGCCAATGGTGACCTGCTTAGAATGGCAGAACATGAGGGTTACAATTTACTCATCACAACTGACCAAAACCTCCGCTACCAGCAAAATCTTGCCGACCGTCAAATTGCCATCATTGTCTTGTGTTCTACATCATGGCCACGGATTCAACGACACATAGAAGTCATCCAACACGCAATCGCTAGCAGCAGCCCCGGTGCTTATCCTGAAATCCCGATCGCTTGATTGGTGAAGCAATACGATCGCCGTAGCGATGGTCTTGAAAGTCAGGAGAATCGCTCACCTCGTAGCGATCGCCCCTTTCCTTTCTATCCACGCGCTGCTTCGCAGATACCGCAAGGGTCGTCCTTCCCTCTTTATATCAACGATCGCTCCACCAAATCACGATCGCTCGATCGCACTCCTCAAAGCGCGCTGCTTCGCCGATACCGC
>JAAUOZ010000224.1 GCA_012034655.1 Leptolyngbyaceae cyanobacterium CSU_1_3
TAAGACCAGTGACAGGTTTTGTCCGCAGCCTCTCAGCTACTTGGGCTGCTCCGAACTCACGGCGCTTACATGTCTTGACTTGCGTTCTTCCTAGTCATTTGCTTGGGGCGTCACCTGCTGTACGCTGCCAGTTTATCCCCGTCTCTCCCAGCTTCTCACCTGTGCTTGCCTCACACACGCAAGTGGGAGATGCTTTCACTTCTTCACCTGAAGGGCAGGCCTTTCACCTGCATCCACACAGAGTTAAGCGGATCGCTCCGCTCGACTTTTCCCCTGACTCGCGTCAGTTTCGAGTCAACGAATCGCACCAACGAATGTTCGGGCGCAAGCCCATTCATTCTCTGGTCGTAGTGAGAAACCAAGCTCATCGGCTAATTCGCTGCAACCATTTGCAACGTAGCTGGTGTAAAGATTTCCTGCAATCGACTGGACAGCGGCAGCTTCCCTTGAACTCCGCTCAGTTGTAAAAAAGCTGTTAAGGGTGTTTGTTGAAGTAAGGTTGTAACGATGGTTTGAACTTTTGCTGGAGCCTTCGCCAGTCCGTCTAATAAGATCGGCGCTTGTTGACTGGCTTCGACCATCGCTTGATAACTGTTCAAGATGAGTTTAAGCGGCTTTTCGGTTTCAAGATTGTAATAAAACACAATATTATCGGAAAGTTCAATCCCTGTGTGTCTTTGTCCACTGGCCTCGCTAAAGGTCACGGATAAAATATCCCCTTCCGCATCATAATGAATGGCTTTCATCGGTTCACCCTTTTTCTACCAAATAGGCTGTCAGGACAAAATTATTCGCTACGGCTGGATTCCCTTGCCAGCCAAATTTCACCACTACCTCGACATGTGTGTAGTTCATCGGCAAGTCTGAAAACCGATAGGTGTATTTGTATTTGCTTGGAATATATTTGTCCTGCTTTTCGTCCGCCCCTTGCGTAAAGTCTCTAGCACTGGTTCCAATAGCCTGTCGTGCATACCAGGATGACCAAGGGCATGTTCCCAACGTTCCCAAGTGAGATAGATCGTATGTCCCCACCGATCTTGTACGAAAATCGGCCAAGAACCCTGCTGTGCTAGTGGCACTAGATACTCGTTTCTTTGCCAATGAACATTTTCGATTACTCTATCACGTTCTATCCCCTACGTCAATCAGCAAGACATTAAGCGTTTAGCTCGAAAATGCTAGAGTATTGCACAAATTTTCTTCTCTCTTTTACTTTGTCATCCCCTTCAACTTACGCACGCGTCCGAACACACGCGTAACCCGACCGAACGAGCGCGAGGAACCAACACCAACAACCCGGCCAACCCAAGCGGGCGACCAACATTACAAACGCCTGATCTCGTTCGGTCGGGTTCACGCAATGTGTGCGACCTGTTCACCCGAAACTGTCTGAAAGGACGGGGGAAGGGTGGCGAAAGTCGTTTGAAATAGATTTTCGTAACGCTGTGTCCATGTCGGTGCGTGGACAAACGTAGTATACCACAACTCCGACCCTTCTAGTGGACGAAGTGAAAGCACTTTCCCCTGGCGTGAGACTGGTCATCAAGCGTCAGAAGCGGGAAAGAACGGCGATAAGTTCTGAGTCAGACAGGATGACCTCGTTAAGCAAGTGACGATGGATAACGCAAGTAAAGGTGTGTAGGCGTCGTCATGGACAGGCAGCCCCAACGCTGACTGATGGGCTGCACCCAAAACGGGACTGGCCTTGGGCACGGTGGGCACATTATCACCGTGCGTTCCACTCAACACAAGACCCGGCGTAAAGCACCATCCTACAGTCACCAACCAATGGATGCAGGGAACAGGATAACTCGCTGTCTACTCTCAGTGTTTGTCGATTCACCGAGCAGGCAACCAGCCGCAAGTGACAACGAGTGAGATTGTCCAAGAAGCAAACGCCTGGAGTAATGACCAGGACAAGCTGACGTGGACACGGAAGCATGGAATGTAAAGGTACTAGCGGAGTCTATGTCTTATGACAGGTGGACAACGACACACTGAAGGCTGGGACACGTTACCCTGGAAGCACTTCGAGCGTAACATTTTCCGACTCCAAAAGCGCATTTACAAAGCAAGTCTCCGTGGCGACTTCAAGCAAGTCCGCAACTTACAACGGCTGCTGCTTCGCTCGTACTCAGCAAGATGTCTGGCTGTGCGTAGAGTGACACAAGACAACCGTGGCAAACGAACAGCGGGGGTCGATGGCATTGCCAAAGTACCTCCTCACCTTCGGATGGAAATGGTTGAAATGCTCTGTAACTTACGCCAACCAGCCTCACCGATACGAAGGGTCTACATCCCCAAACACAACAGCCCAGAAATGCGACCGTTGGGCATCCCCGTCATGCTCGACCGTGCCTTACAAGCACTCGTGAAACTGGCACTCGAACCAGAATGGGAAGCCAAGTTCGAGCCAAACTCGTATGGTTTCCGCCCCGGTCGCTGTTGCCATGATGCGCTAGAAGCGATCTACAACTACATCCGACTCAAACCCAAGTTTGTCTTGGATGCAGATATCGAGAAATGCTTTGACCGTATCAATCACGAAGCATTGCTTGTAAAACTCGCCACGATTCCCGTCATCACCGATCTCATTCGAGGCTGGTTGAAAGCTGGCATCTTTGAGAAAGGCATCATCGCACCCTCGGAAGCGGGCACACCGCAAGGTGGCGTTGTCTCACCCTTGCTGGCTAACATTGCCTTACATGGCATGGAAACAGCACTGGTTGAATCGCTGCCCAAGTCCCGTAAACCAGCCGTCATTCGCTATGCCGATGACTTCGTCATTCTCCACGAAGATTTGGCAACCCTGCTCCAACTCAAAGAACAAGCCGAAAAATGGTTGGCAACCATAGGCTTGAATCTCAAGGCGGCCAAAACCCGCATCACTCACACGCTTCACAAGCATGATGGCAAGGTTGGCTTTGACTTCCTCGGTTTCACCGTGCGCCAGTTCCCGATGAGCAAGCGTCATGCTCGCCTCGGCTTCAAGACCTTCATCAAACCTAGCAAAGCGTCTCAACAACGTCATCTGGCAGAAATGGCCGATGTGATTCACAAACATCGGGGCAGCAACCAAACGGCACTCCTCACCGAACTTAACCCCAAAGTTCGGGGGTGGACGAACTACTACCGAGTTTGCACAGCCAAGAAGGTCTTTGACCGTATGGACAACCAAATCCACTGGAAACTGTTACGCTGGGCCAAACGCCGACACTCACACAAGCACTATGGTTGGTGTCGTGACCGCTACTGGCAACGAAAACGAGAACGGCTTGACTTCTGTGATGGCAACGCCACCCTTATCAAATATGCTGATGCTAAGATTCGTCGTCATGTGAAGGTGCAAGCAACCAAAAGTCCTTTCGATGGGGACGGGGCTTACTGGCTCCCAAGACTGCACAAAGACTCTTCTTTATCGGAAAGAGTTGTTCTCCTGCTGAATCGACAGAAGTGCAGGTGTGGTAAATGCGGTCTCCGCTTGCGTTCCGATGACCTGTTGGAGGTTCACCACAAAGACAGAAATCGACAGAACAACCAACTCAACAATCTTGAGCTACTCCACGGTCATTGTCACGATGAAGTCCACAGAGAATTGTGCTCATGACAAGAGCCGCTCTTCTGTAGAACTGTGTGAGGTGAAAGTCTCATGCACAGTTCGGTACGGGTGGGGGGTGAGGCGACTCACCTCCCAACCCTGATTCGGGCCAAACCCTTCGACGCTTAACCTGTTTGGGCTAGGCCAAAACAGGTTCAACCGACGATTTCAATACCCGTGGTTTTGCTCTAGTGACGGTAGGCGTATAGCGTCGCTTGCGTGGCGGAAAAGTAACAATACGCCAACCGCTGGCGGCTTCCTGCTGCTTCAAATCTTGGTAAATGGCCTGCAAATCATAATTGAATTTTGCCGCGTGTTGCTGTCGAGCTTGTCGCACTTCCTCAACAATGGGATCGTCAACCATTGGGTTAGCCTCCTAATAATTCCTGCGGTGTACAGATGACTGGGGGTTCGTACCCTTCATCTCGACAGACCGCCTCGATTTTACCTCGCATGACCGCATTGGCAATATGTTTGAAATTCCAGGTCAACAAATATTCCATACCGTTACTGGTCGCAATGGCAATATGCAGTGCATCCTCAACGACTTTGAGAGGAATTGCACCTTTGTTCACCAATTGCTCTGCCAATTGTTTGCCTTCCTCGGTCAATTCGATAAAGGGGATCTCGCGTAGGGCTTCCAAGCGGTCGGCAGCAGCCTTTGCATCTCCTAAACTTGCTTCCCGGACAACAAGCTGCGAAACATACAACTCATATTTCGTTCGGCGCTTTTGCCACCATTCTTGGGTAATTTGCTGGTTCCCAGCAATAATCAGATCGCGATTTGGTCGAGAAGTCAAATAGCTAATGACGCTTGTTTCGACATAGACTTTCGGTTTCATGCACCTATTTTAGCAAAAATATTCCACTTTGCCTAACTGCTTGTGCTTTTAACATGCACCGACAATAAGCAGGTTTCTAGAGAATCCTAACTGTTGCTAACCTCTTCGTCTTCCCCATCATGTAACTGACTGGCCCTAACACACGCGTCAGGTGTGCTTTGCGGGTACGAGCAGATCACTTTGCCAACGAACCAACCGCAAAGCGAGGAACCAACTCCGAAAGCCCTGATCGCCAGCAAAGCATCCCCTGCACGCAATGTTCGGTCGCAAGCCCACCAATCTATCATGCGATTTACTCGACTACCCTTCCTGAAACGACGTTACAAGGCCACCTATCAATTGTTGCTACTCTTTCCATTCAACCCCTCTTGGTCGGCTAAACCTGACACTAACTGTTTCAAGACTAGTTCAAAAAGCTTTTTCGCTGCTCTGGACTCATCTGCTTGATTAGTTCCTCAAGACTAATGTCCGAAAGCCGTTCTTCGATGCTTAGATGGGCGAGCAACTGTTTGGGGTTGAGGCCGGAAAGACGTTCCTCGACGCTCACTAAAGCTAAAAGCCTGCGCTGCTTTTCAGCATCCAGGCCCTTGAGTAAATCCTCCGGTTTCAGGAATGGCACAAGTTCTGGGCCAATGTCCTCGGCCATGAACATCGCAAATCTTTGCGCGAAATGGATGTCGAAATGCCAGCCATCGTTAGCACCTTTCTCGTCATTTGCGGACGAATCGCGTAGGCATAGCGAATATACCGAGTGTTGCCCTCAGCTATCACCTGTTCGAGAAACTGACGAAACTTGCGGTCACTGGCCGCAAACAAGAGCAACGAGTAGTTCTTGGACAGAAGCGGCAGCTCATTAACTACAAGCAAGTAAACAGGTGGGTGAGCTTCGTTCTTGTAATAACCGTCAGCAATCGGGCGAAAGGGCTGAAAAGTCTGCGTATGCGCCAATACCGTTTTCGGTCTAGCGGCACAAATGATGGTCACGGTCATGGCCTGCACGGCCACATCTTGTTCCCCGATGTACAGTTGGGTGCGCCCGTTAATCAGATGATAGCCTGCTACCGTTAAAGGATCTTCTCGCCCTTTGAACTCCACTTGATTGCGGGTTGCGAAATAGAAAAATGGTGTTGCTGTGTGTACGCTTTGTAACTCATCTGCCGTTGCCAATGTAACCAACGCATCAATCGTGCGCGGCAGGCGGCTGACTTCAATCTCAGTTTGCAAGGCTTTTGTCAACGGTGTCAGTTCATCCAGCAGTACCTGTTTGAAAACCGGATCGACCTGCTGCCGTGGCGTTCTACTTCGTTCAGCCATCCACTTTACCCTTTCGTTTTGCTAACTCTATCATGTTCTCCGTCGCTCGTCAATCACCAACTTCTCTTGGGGTGCGTCTCACAAAAGGGGCGAGAATTAAGCAGGGGTCAGAGCGGTCTGAACAAGCGACCAGCGCTGACTGAGTAAAACGGAACGGAGGGCGAGCATGGCTTGGGCGCCCGAGCGACTCCAGCGCATGCCTGACTGCTTCATGCGTTGCTGGACGACGAGCTTGCAGGCCGATTCGACGGTGCCGCTACCAATCGGACAACCCGCCTGTCGGAACTGCTGATAGTCCATGCGCCGCCGGTTATGCAGGAAATAAACGGACGCTTGCACGACGGCATCCGGTACGGGCTTGGTGCGTGGAAAGAGGGTGCGGGTATTGCGCACGACTTGGCGCAGCTGACTGTGGGCCAGTAACTCTTTTTGGGCTTTGACCCAAGCGGTGGCCGCCGTTCGATCAGCCGCGAAGGCTAACCCTGCAATCGTCCACAGCCGCTCCACGGCGTGAAACCAGTCGAGGATTTGGGTGCAACGGGCAAAGCACATAAAGACAATCGCCCAAATCCACGGCGCACCATCATTGACACTGACCACGTGCTTGGCTTTTTCCAGCCCGCGGCGACAACTTTCTGCCCAGAGATGATGCGCAAACTTGGGGGCTTCCCACAACCCGGCGCGATAACTGTGCTGGGTTAAGCCGACTTCTACTTCCCCCGTTTCCTCATCCACCCGAGCCGTCACCGCCGAAATGGCCGCAATTTTTACTTCTTTCCAGCCTTCATCGATGATGTGAACCATGACCCCATCGCTCGACACATTCATCATCGGGCTAGCGGGTTCGGGAATTGTGCGCCACTCGACCGTTTCTTCCTTGCTGGGCACTTGCACCATGGCCGTCGCTTCCTCCTCTAAGGTTTGTCCAACGGCTTTGCCATAGTGCTTGACCAACCGCTGGACACTGCTTTTCGACAGCGGCACGTGGGTAAAGTCCCGGAACAAGGCAGCCGCCCGCGCATAGGAAGCGATTTCCACCCCAACTTGCAGAATTTTGCTCACGGTCGCCGGACTCCAACTCTGCTCCCCTAACCCTAACACCTTATCCAGGGGGAAAAACACCGTGACCACACTCGTCACAGTGATGATAGCCCCGCTCTAAGGCCGCTGTCCCTTCCGGATGCAATACCTCTCGCTGCTTTTTCCCTTTGTAGTGCAGCACCCCGCCACAGGCCGCACAGTTTCTCTCCTCCAGCATTTCCCCCTGACCGTTTTGCTCGGCCAGCATCCGCAGCAACTCCCCCATCAGCTTTTGCCGTTGCCCCGTTACCTGTTCGGCTATTTCGTCAAAACTCGCCTCGTCATGCGCAGCGCGCCACGCCCGCAATTCTTCATACAGCGTCTCCGCTTGTTTCATAAACTCGGTTTTGTTCATCTTGGCCTCCCTCGCACCTTTCCTACCTCACTTTCTTCTGATTTTACTCGATCCTCTCGCTAGAACAAATGTGGGACGCACCCCTTCTCTTGCCAACTTGCCCAAATGACTGGTTCCCCTTTATGATAAAAAGACCCACGAAGTCGTCGGCTTCATGGGTCTAGGAGTCGACTACTCTGAGTACTCAAGGTTGGTCGGATTTTGGCAGCTTAGGATCGCTCGGCTTACGTTTGACTCGAAATTTCTCAATAGTAGCCGTCAGGCGATCCACCGCCACTTGTAGCGTATTGACGCGCTTTTCGAGCGTGCTGATCTGACTTTGCTGGTCAAGACGCCCGGCTTTGGCGTCATTTTGTGCTTCGTACAATTTGCCAATGTGTTGCAAGCCATGCCCGATTGCCATTTCTGGCGTTATTTTGCCAGTTGCATAATCGGAGAGGACTTGCTTGTGATCATAGGTACTCATAACGATGATTCTCCTAGCTTTAAGTTTTGTATAGCATTGCTATACAGTTTAGCATGAAAATTTATCGTTGTCAAGAGTGAATTTTGGCTTTGTGTAACCAACTAAGCGGTATGCACCTATGAAACGGTTTGGCGAAAAGCTACGTGCGTTACGCACCCGAAATGGCATGAGTTTGCGCCAACTGGCCGCACAGTTGGGGCTTTCTGTACACGGTTATATCGCCCAAATCGAGCGCGGAGAAAGACAGCCGACGCCTGACTTAATCGTGAAAATTGCACGGTTGTTCCAAGTTTCAGCTGATCAGTTAATGATGGATGAACTAGAGCTAGGAGATCAACAAAACGCACCACAAGAAACGCCTGACTGCTAGTGTCAGGCGTTTCTTGCTGATTTTTATTGTACACACGCTATTGTTTATATCGGTGGCATGACGGCAAAAAATCGTTCACACCGTACAATGATTTCATCTGTCGAAGAAGCACGGAAAACTTCCGTGTGTAGTCGCTCACAACTATCTGATACCGATTCGATTGCGGTCTTCTCCCACAATCGGCGGCAAGGCCAGGTACGCATAACTACTGCGAACGGTGCAGAGCAGCGTAAATGCCGAAGCCGTTCTGACATATTTGCAGCGAATCCAACCTTAAACCTACCAGGATCAAATTCTGGTTCTAATTGAATCAAGTAGAAGACACCGACCTCTGCTGAGATAAAGTCAT
>JAAUOZ010000225.1 GCA_012034655.1 Leptolyngbyaceae cyanobacterium CSU_1_3
CTTCAGTTGCTCGATGATGCCTGCCATGAAAAGTCCTTTCGCAATTATCTTCCCTTTTCTGGCATTATACGCAACCCTTTATTTCGCACCAAGTCTGATGGTTATCCTTTAGTAATTGTCATAGCCGGTACATCCATACCGCTTCTTATGCAATCGACAGGGCGACTTCAGCGCGATTTGAGATTGACTACCAGAGAAGATCGCAAATGGCAACATTTTGAGAGTAGGACTTTGTCGAACAATGATGTAACAAAGATCAAGAATACTCTTGCCGAATGGGACGACCCTACAATTTCGAGTGCTGAGAAAAAGACAGTTCTCATTACCGTAATGAAGCACCATCAACATTTGGAGAATGTGCGTATAGTTTTAGAGGGTATTCCTAACAGACACAGGGTGCCCACATTAATCATTGACGATGAAGCCGATCAAGCGAGCCTAAATGGGAAAGTGAACAAGGGTGAAAGTAGCACAACTTATACGCGAATCGTCAGTTTAAAAGATGCTTTGCCACATCACACCTTTATACAATATACGGCCACCCCACAGGCACCACTTTTGATCAACTTGATCGATGTACTGTCGCCACGATTTGTGCAAGTGCTTACCCCCGGCGAAGGTTATACCGGCAGCAAAGCGTTCTTTGTTGATCGCCCCCAGTTGACCAATCCAATTCCTGAAGACGAAATCCCTACAAGGCAACAACCCTTTAATGCACCTCCTGATAGTCTACTATTCGCCATGTCTGTTTATTTTCTAGGGGTTGCGTCGGGCTTGGCAAAGGATGGGGGTAAAGGCAATCGCTCAATGATGGTACACCCATCTCATAAGACCATTCCGCATGAAGAATATATCCGCTGGATTCGATTGGTAAGAGATCGATGGCAGAAAGTCCTGACCCTTGATTCCACCGATCCGGATCGCAAAGACTTAATTAACGAATTCAAAACGGCGTATGATAATCTGCAAACTACGGTGAGCAATCTGCCGGCATTTGATGTTCTTGTCGAGCGCCTTCTACAAGCAGTGCGGGGGGCTGCAATCGAGGAGGTAAATGCGAGAAACGGCAAAACGCCAACAATCAACTGGAAGAACTTCTATGCCAATATTCTCGTTGGTGGACAAGTAATGGATCGCGGTTTTACAGTAGAAGGTCTAACCGTAACGTATATGCCAAGAGGCTCAGGAATCAGTAACGCCGATACGATTCAGCAGCGTGCTCGCTTCTTTGGCTATAAGCAAAATTACATCGATTACTGTAGGGTATTTTTGGAAAATCGAGTGAGAGATGCATTTCAAAGTTATGTTCTTCATGAGGAAGATATTCGAGCACGCTTGCTCGAGCATGATGCAACTGGCTTGCCGTTAACGGAATGGAAACGGGCCTTCTTTCTGAATCGCAGATTGGCACCTACTCGCCGTGGTGTCATTGATTTAGATTACATGCGAGGCAACTTCACAAATGCATGGTTCGAACCTAAAGCTCCGCATGACTCACTAGAAGCAGCTCAGGTGAATCAAGTTGTAATTCAACAATTTCTTGCGCAATTCAACTTGCAGGATGATGTTGGCGATCCACGTCGAACTACTGACCAAAGGCACAAAGTAGCAAATGGCATTAGGCTTGACAAAGCCTTTGAAGAATTGCTTGTACGACTTCGAGTGACTCGACTCAATGATTCTCAGAAGTTTACGGGCGCGCTTCTACAGATACAGAACCACCTTGAATCAAATCCGACGGCCACTTGTACATTATTCCTTATGAAAGGTGGTGAACTACGAGAACGCACGACCAATGAAAATGATGAGATTCCTACTCTGTTTCAGGGTCGAAACCCCAAGACGGGCAAGGCAATATATCCAGGCGATAGAGGGATAGTTGGCGAGCAAGAGGTTACTATTCAGATTCACAATTTGAGGGTGATTTCCGGCCAGGATGTGTATGCCAACATACCAGCTATAGCAATTCGATTGTCAACAGAACTGTCCAGAGATTGGCTGGTTCAAGAAAGAAACTCTCTTGAGTATTTGAAGATCGATGATTAACCTTCAAAAGCTGTTTGAGGAAATACCAATTCGAAACCGAGTGAAGCTAATGATTCGCTTGTTTCGGCGATGTCGATAGAAGATGGCAATCCTCATCGTTTAGGTAAGGATGCAAACGGATTGCCCATAGTCTTAATTTCTGCACAGGATGGGATCAGCACCCAAAATTATGCGCCCATTGTGCTTGAAAATCTGAAGGTTGCCTATAGTGTGACGTGTCGAATTCAACGAGTAGATGGTTCCCTTGAACAGGGAAAATTTACAATTCTTCAATGTACTAGCCAAGAAAGAATTCTCCAAACCTTCTTTTTGCACGTAATTGGCACAATTCTGGTTTCCTTTTCTAAACTGCCGACAGAGGATGAGGTTTCAACCGCAATTCGGACCTTTGTCGAACTCTTTAGGTCATTAACAAAGCCACCGCGTGAGTCCATTCAAGGGCTTTGGGCGGAACTCTATTTAATAGCCAGGTCTAAAAAACCATCTGTGCTACTCGATGCTTGGCACATTACTCCCGAAGCGCGGTTTGATTTCGCTTTTGAATAATCAAAACTTAGTAAGTAAAAAGTACTTCATGGTAGTAATACGACAGCACCATTTTTCACTTGAGCAACTTCAATCACCACCTGAAACAGAAACTCTGGTCGCCTCAATATTTGTTGAGCGATCTCAGGCTGGGAAATCAATATGGGAGTTATTGCTGCAAATCCGCAGCAGGTGTACTGATAGACTTGATTTGGTGTTGCGTCTAGATGAAGTTGTGAGTTATACGCTTGGCGACAACTGGCGAAAGATTATGGACGAGCGATTTAGTGACAAAATAGCAAAACAGTCGCTTCAGTTTTATAGAGCAGCAGATGTGCCATCAGTATCGTCTGATTTGCCAGTAGGTGTGAGTAACGTAAGATTTTTGTCCGATTTATCAGGGGTTTTGCCTATAAATGCTGCCATATATCGAGCAAAGAATGGATTGTTTCGATGGGCTTTGTAAGTTATCCACAGCATTGTATTACTATATAATTGATACAAGAGTGCGGTGATCAAGAAACGCCGGAGAACACCACGTCACGGGGTATACCAAGAAATAGCCATGATGACTTCCGCTTTTCCCAGATGATTTTAGGGGTAGTCAGGGCAGAGTAAATTTATATTCTGCCAGATTTTGACTATAATTGTGTACAGTATGCTACACAGACGACCCTATCGCCTCATCTACGATACAGACATTCCGCGTCAGTTGGGGCAATTGAGCGTAAGTATCATCCACTCATTCGGACAAAGATTGAAGAACAGCTAACCTATGAACCGGATGTAGAAACAACCAACCGCAAACCGCTGGAGCGTCCCGTTCGATTGGATGCCAAGTGGGAATTGCGGTTTGGACCGAACAATCGCTTTCGGGTCTATTACCGCATCGAGGAAAGCGAGTATGAAGTCTATATTTTAGCGGTTGGGGTCAAGATTCGTGACAAAGTCTATATCGGTGGGGAGGAGTACAAGCTATGAAAATTGCCCCGATTGCTGAAATCAAAGCCCAGTTGAGCGCCTTTATCAAAGCGTCCGAAGAAGGCCCGGTCGTCATCACCAAGAACGGCAAAGCGGTCGCTGTCTTACTCGGAATTTCCGATGAAGATGAGATTGAACGACTAGCGTTGGCCTACTCGAAAAAACTGCGTACCTTTCTGGATGCCGCCGAAAACGAATGCGCGAGACAGGTGGAATTCCGCATGATGAATTGTGGCGACAAGTGGATGCCGCCTACGCCGATACAGCGAGTAATGGTGCGGCTATGGCTGAGAGCAAGAGCAAGCCAGTGCGGAAGCGTCGCCGTAAAAGCGCCGTCGAACATTAGCTGGAGGCGAGTGGGCGAGATCACGGCTTTTTTGAAGTTATTTCCACGCTTGATCTTGTCGAGTGCTTGATCTTGTCGAGTGCTTGATCTTGTCGAGTGCTTGATCTTGTCTCCCCGCACCTCGCCCACCGCCTCAGCACCATGTTCGATTTGCTATTCTTGTCAGCCAAATAGCAAAAAGCAACTCGGTTCCAGTCTTGACATTTATCCCTCAATGGCGTATGCTTGCTGCAGTAATCCGTAGCGAAATGGTGGTCAATCGGACTTGGGATCAATGGTCATTCTGGAAAGCGCAGTTTTCACGAAACAGCTTCTCAACCTGTTAACCGATGAAGAGTATCAACAATTACAACTCGAACTGATTCGCCGACCCGATTTAGGCGTTGTGATTCCAGGCAGCGGCGGTCTGCGGAAAGTGCGCTGGGCACTGCCAGGTCGTGGCAAACGTGGTGGCGCACGCGTGATTTACTACTGGGCTGTGCGTCAGGAGCAATTGTTGCTGTTGCTGATTTATCCCAAGAATGTACAAGATGATTTGACCCCCACCCAGATAAAGCTGCTACGCCAAATTGTGGAGAGAGAATACCCATGAAGGAAGAGCTATTTGCTGAGTTGCTGGAAAGTGTGCGCGAAGGGGGTGCCATCTTGCGCGGCGAGAAGGAAGCCGCACGTAAGTTTGTCTTTCAGGCACCGGATGTGAAACAAATTCGAGAAGGCTACAAACTTTCGCAAAGTGAGTTTGCGACGCTCCTCGGGGTTAGTATCAAAACGTTACAAAATTGGGAGCAAGGGCGGCGGAATCCACATGGCCCAGCACGCGTGTTGCTCCAAGTGGCCGCCCGCCATCCCAAAGCGGTCTGGGATGTGGTTTCGCCTTCTAGTCTGCTCACGGCAAATTGAGCACCAAAGTTGCTGTTTCCTGAAATGCGAGCAGGACAACCTTAGCGAGTCAGTGGAATGGCAGAGCTTCCCCGTCTCAACGAATACCACGGCATAAAGGTAGAAGGTTTGTTTCGCTCCCTGTGGCGTTCATCGTTCGCAGAATCTAGCCTTGCTCGCTTATCTTCTCTTGATGGCGCAAATCGAATCAGGGTTGGGAGGCGAGTCGCCTCCCAACCCACCCGTACCGAACTGTGCATGAAACTTTCGCTTCACACAGCTCTTCAGCAGAACGGCTCTTGTCATGAGCACAACTCTCTGTGGACTTCATCGTGACAATGATTGTGGAGCAACGCAAGGTTGCTAAGTTGGTTATTTTGTCGATTTCTGTCTATGTGATGCACTGCCCACAGGTCATCGGCACGAAAGCGGAGACTACACTTACCACACCTGCACTTTTGTCGATTCAGCAAGAGAACAACGCTTTCCGATAAAGCAGGGTCTCTGTGTAGCCTGGGCAGCCAGTAAGCCCAATCGCCATCGAAAGGGCTTTGGGTTCCCTGCACCTTAACATGACGGCGGATCTTGGCCTCAGCGTACTTGATAAGAGTGGCGTTACCGTCACAGAAATCAAGGTGTTGGCGTTTTCGTTGCCAGTAGCGCTCTCTACACCAGCCGTAATGCTTATGCGGGTGTCGGCGTTTAGCCCAGCGTAGCAATTTCCAGTGCATCTGGTTGTCCATGCGGTCAAAGACCTTCTTAGCGGTGCAAACTCGATAGTAGTTTGTCCAGCCACGCACCTTGGGATTTAGCTCAGTCAGTAAGGCCGTTTGGTTGCTGCCCCGGTGTTTGTGAATGACATCGGCCATTTCCGCCAGGTGGCGTTGCTGGGAAAGCTTGCTAGGCTTGATGAAGGTCTTGAAACCGAGGCGAGCATGGCGCTTGCTTGTTGGGAACTGGCGCACAGTGAAGCCCAAGAAATCAAAACCCACGTTCCCTTCGTGCTTGTTGAGCGTGTGGGTGATGCGGGTCTTGACGGTCTTGAGATTTAGCCCTAGGGTTGCCAACCATTCTTCTGCTTGCGTTTTGAGTTTGCGCAAGGTTGCCAAATCTTCGTGGAGAATGACGAAATCATCGGCGTAGCGAATGATGGCTGGTTTACGGGACTTGGGCAGCGATTCAACCAGTGCTGCTTCCATGCCATGTAAGGCGATGTTCGCCAGCAAGGGTGAGACAACGCCACCTTGTGGTGTGCCCGCTTCCGATGGAGCGATGATGCCTTTCTCAAAGATGCCCGCTTTCCGCCAACCACGAACGAGGTCGGTAATGACAGGAATCGTTGAGAGTTTTGTCAGCAACGCCTCGTGGTCGATGCGGTCAAAGCATTTCTCTATATCCGCATCCCAGACGAACTTGGGTTTGAGTCGGATGTAGTTATAGATGGCTTCTAAGGCATCGTGACAACAGCGACCCGGACGGAAGCCATACGAGTTTGGCTCGAATTTTGGCCTCCCATTCTGGTTCAAGGGCCAGTTTCGCCAAGGCTTGGCGCGCACGGTCGAGCATCGTGGGGATGCCCAACGGTCGCATTTCTGGACTGTTCCGTTTGGGGATGTAGACCCTTCGGATCGGTGAGGCTGGCTGGCGTAGGTTACGGAGCAGAGTAACCATGAACAGACGAAACACCGGTGATACTTTGGCTACACCATCCACCCCGGCGGTTCGTTTGCCCCGGTTATCCTGTGTTACCCGTCGCACAGCCAAACACCGTGCTGAATACGAGCGAAGCAGCAGCCGTTGTAGGTTACGAACTTGCTTGAAGTCGCCACGGAGACTTGCTTTGTAAATGCGCTTCTGGAGTCGAAAGATGTTACGCTCGATTTGCTTCCAGGGTAATATCTCCCAGCCTTCAGTGTGTGGTTGTTGGACACCTGTCATAAGACCTTGACTCCGCTAGTACCTTTACATTCCATGCTTCCGTGTCCACGTCAGCTTGTCCTGGTCATTACTCCAGGCGTTTGCTTCTTGGACAATCTCACTCGTTGCGACCTGCGGCTGGTTGCCTACTTCAGAAATCGACCATCTGAAGAGTACACAACGAGTTACCCTGTTCCCGGTAGCCATTGATTGGTGACGGTAGGATGGTGCTTTACACCGGGTCTTAGCTGGCGTGAACGCCTGCCAATAATGTGCCTGGCAGACCCAAGACCTTTCCCGTTTTGGGCACAGCCCATCAGGCCGGGTTGGGGCTGTCTGTCCATGACGATGCCTACGCACCTTTACTTGCGTTATCCCTAGTCACTTGCTTAACGCGGTCATCCTGTCTGACTCAGAACTTAGCGCCGTTCTTGCCCGCTTCTGACGATTGATAACCAGTCTCACGCCAGTGAAAAGTGCTTTCACTTCGTTCACGAAAAGGGTCGGATTTGTGGTAGACTGCGTTTGCCACGCACCGACATGGCTACCGAGTTACGAACTGTCATTTATTTCAAACGACTTTCGCCACCCTGCCCCCGTCTCTTCGACGGTTTCGGGTGAACAGGTCGCACACATCACATGCACCCGACCGGGCGAGATCAAGGGTTTTTTGGAGTTGTCCGCCCGTTTTGCTGTCTGTTCGTTCGTGTTATTGGTCGCTTGCCATCGCCCGGTCGAGTGATGCGGATGTTCGGCTCATTAGTGTACACTTAAATTTGCAAAACACATAGACCGAAAAAACCTAGTAGGAGTTTTTCAAAATGAAGATCCATCCCTCAGTAATCGACCATTTCACAGATGCCGCAAGAGTTTATGATGAGCGAAACCGGCAACTAGCACCAATTGCCGATAATATGCATTTCCTGATTCGCCTTATTTTAAAGAATGCTCCAGTTCGCGCACGCGTGCTCTGTGTTGGCGTTGGAACAGGCGCCGAGATACTTTCACTTTCAAAATTATTTCCAGAATGGACATTCGTCGGAGTCGATCCATCTATCGGAATGCTTGATGTCTGCCGCGAAAGACTCAGCAATGCTGGCGTGCTGAATCGCTGTGAACTCATTCATGGATATGTTCAGACGTGCCTCTAGGAGAAAATTTCGATGCAGCTTTAAGTATTCTTGTTGCACACTTCGTGAAGCGCGAAGACAGATTGAATTTTTATCAAGCGATGTGCGGTCGTTTATGCCCTAATGGCATCTTAATTAATACAGAAATCAGCTTCGATTTGAACTCGCAAGAATTTCCATTAATATTAAAAAATTGGGAGGCAGTACAATCACTGATGGGGGCCACCCCAGAATCGCTTGCTAATCTTTCCTTGCAGCTACGCGAAATGCTCTCAGTTATCTCACCGATAGAAACAGAAAGTCTTCTAAATCAAAGTGGCATCCATTTGCCGGTCCGTTTTTTTCAAGCTTTCATGATTAGCGGTTGGTACGGTATAAAGAATTCTCAAACTGATTAAAACCCAAATCGGCGGATTACCCTGCAAAATCATGTTTTAAAAACCTAAA
>JAAUOZ010000002.1 GCA_012034655.1 Leptolyngbyaceae cyanobacterium CSU_1_3
AGAATGCAACTAGGGTAGGGCATACCCGAAGTAACGCTTGGGGAGAGTCCCACCTCTGGGCTAGACGCTGCAAGGTATCTAGTTTAAGTGGTCTCGGTGAGCCAAGAATCCCCATCCGCCATGCGGTGGGGAGTGTCAATCCTGCCTAATAATCCCATCCCCTTCAATTTTCAATTTGCGTCCGCGCCAATATACACCTCGACCAAAGGCCCCGATCGCCCACTCAACCAAACTCAACCCATCGCGCAAGGGCAACACCCAAAACCAGCGCAACAGCCCCCACACCCCATACTCAACGCAGCGACGAATGCCTGACTATATCGAATCGTGAATGTCAACAAAGTCACCCCGATCGCCAAGGCGGAGAACCCTGACACCACGAGCAAGGGAATGCAAAACACAGTGCCATAACAAAAGATCATGGTGTAATAAATTGCACCGCGATTAAAGCGAATGGTTCTTGACCAGCGCAGTTCTCGCTCGAAGAGTTGCTGAAGGGTTTCACGTCCTGTGTCAGACTCTAAAATGCACTCAGATAGATGAATCTGATAGCCTGCCAGCGCTGCTCGCTTGCCCAGATTATAGTCTGAGCCAATGCGATCGAGGTGCAAGCCACCAAAGTCAGCCAGCGTCGATTTGCGCGTTGCGATCGTGGCCCCCACCGCAAACCGAACGCCACCATCCAGCAGACGAGCCACCAGCGCACTCGGAATAAAATCGCAGCAGCGACCCAAAGCTGCTAGAGCCGACCCCAAAAACTGCGGATTACGAGCCACAAAAGCACAGGTGACAAGTCCAATTTTGGCCTCTGCTAAGGGAGCCGTCACCGTGCGAAGGTAGTCGGGCTTCACCTGAATATCACTGTCTGCGAAGACGATCGTTTCATAGCGCGTCGCTTCCAGGAGATAGCTCAGCGTACTGTCTTTGTAGTTGATGCCCCGTGGTTGCAACCCGTCAACAGCCGGGCGCGATCGGGAAACAAGGCGACCAATTCTTCTAGAAGCGGAATGGCCGGATCGTTACGATCGACCACGCCAAACAACACTTCGTAACAGGGATAATCTTGCTGACAGAAGGCTGACCAGTTCTCCCAGGCTCCGGCATCTAGCCCGCAGATTGGAACCATCACCGACACCCCCATAGACGGGCGATCGGTTGCCGTGGTTTTTACCAGTTTGGGGGCTGCAAAAAACTGATAGGTCACCCATGCACAGGCAATGTAGAACACCAGCGACCCCGCAATCAATATCAAGAAAACGACTTGCAGCAGAATCATGATCGTAAATTAGCAGCAGATATGCAGCAGATATAAGGGGTTTGCATGAAAATAAAATACCAGCGAATTGGGTTTCGGCTCCGCTCAACCCTCGACTGCGCTCAACCCGTGACGGTTAAAGGTTGAGCGAAACCTGGCGGGTGCTTCATTAATTAACTCGCAGAGATGGGAAGGTGCAAAATCTCCTTAGATGAGCGATCGTAAAATATTTGGCAAAGACGTGCCCAATCTGCTCTAACGTTGCAATATGACAAACTTTGCATCCCAGCAATCTCTCACCTAAAGTGCCAGGAAGGCGATCGCAAAAGCGGCTCCCCACGATCGTCTGCCAAAGTTTTGTACCACCCCAGAAGGATAATGTTATGTCGATCCAAACGATTGCAACTCAGCCATTCTTAGACCAGAAGCCCGGTACTTCGGGGCTGCGAAAATTGGTGTCGGTTTTTCAGAAACCCCACTACCTAGAAAATTTTATTCAATCGATCTTCGACAGCATTGGTGACATCCAAGGGCAAACCCTAATCTTGGGCGGAGATGGACGCTACTACAATCGACCTGCGATCCAAATCATTCTCAAAATGGCGGCGGCCAATGGCATCGGCCGGATCAAAGTCGGGCAGGGCGGCATTCTCTCAACCCCCGCAACCTCCTGTGTCATTCGCAAATACAACGCCTTTGGGGGCATTGTTCTCTCTGCTAGCCACAACCCCGGCGGCATCAACGGCGACTTTGGGGTCAAATACAACATTGGCAACGGCGGCCCCGCCCCTGAGAAAGTCACCGAAGCCATTTTTGAGCGCACCAAAGTCATCGATCGCTACCAAATTCTCGACGCATCTAACATTGATCTCGATCGCATCGGCATCACTCAACTTGGCAACATGACCGTGGAAGTGATCGACTCAGTGATCGACTACGCCAACCTGATGGAATCGCTGTTTGACTTCGATCGTATTCGTCAACTGCTCACAGGTGGGCAGTTTCGCATGTGTATGGACGCGATGCACGCCGTCACTGGCTCCTATGCCCACGCCATTTTTGAGCAACGACTGGGCGCACCCGCCGGAACGGTAATCAACGGCATCCCCCTCGAAGACTTTGGCAACGGACACCCCGACCCCAACCTCGTCTACGCCCATGAATTGGTAGCTCGCCTATTTGGAGACAACGCCCCCGACTTTGGAGCCGCCTCCGATGGCGATGGCGATCGCAACATGATTCTTGGCAACCACTTCTTCGTCACCCCTAGCGACAGCTTGGCCGTTCTCGCAGCCAATGCCACCCTGGTTCCGGGCTACCGCAACGGACTCGCCGGAATCGCCCGATCGATGCCCACCAGCGCCGCCGCCGATCGCGTGGCAGAAAAACTAGGCATTGACTGCTATGAAACCCCCACCGGCTGGAAGTTTTTTGGAAACCTATTAGATGCCGACAAAGCCACCCTCTGCGGCGAAGAAAGCTTTGGCACAGGCTCCAATCACATTCGCGAAAAAGATGGGCTGTGGGCAGTGCTGTTTTGGCTCAACATTTTGGCCGTCAAGCAGCAGTCGATCGCTTCGCTGATGCAAGAGCACTGGCAAACCTACGGTCGCAACTATTACTCTCGCCATGATTATGAAGGGGTAGAGAACGATCGGGCCAACAGGCTGATCGCCGGAATTTATGAGGCAATGCCTACTCTCAAAGGCAAGCGGTTTGGTCAATATGAGGTCGCATACGGTGACGATTTTAGCTACACCGATCCTATTGACGGCAGCGTCAGCCAAAAGCAAGGCATCCGAATTGGCTTTACCGACGGCTCTCGGATCGTCTTCCGCCTTTCAGGAACAGGAACCCAAGGCGCAACACTGCGGGTCTACCTCGAACGGTATGAAGCCAACCCTCCCCAAAATCCTGTAGATGCCCAAATAGCCCTCGCTGACCTAATCGCGATCGCCGACGAGCTGGCCCAAATTCGATCGCTCACTGGCATGGACAAACCCACAGTCATCACCTAGGCGCAGATCCCTAAAGATTGTGGATTCAATAAACTGTAAAACTGATAAGTCTCTTCTGCCCTCATCCCCAACCCTTCTCCCAAGTTGGGAGAAGGGGAACCGGACTCTTGCCCCCTCTCCCAAGTTGGGAGAGGGCTGGGGTGAGGGTGAGAAGTTGCACCTTAATAAATTCTCATCCCTAAGTATCGGGCACTTTGAGCGGCCTCGAATTCACATTAAACTAGCACCAGTAAAGGGTTTAGAGGCTCAACCTAGAAATTGGAGATCTGGCCCCCCTGCTTTTACCCAGTTCAAACGATGACAGACCCCCCACCTTCCCCGCCGATCGCCTGGGTGTTGCGCGACCGTCCCTTTATTTGGGGACAGCAAACCTACCTGATGGGCGTGCTCAACGTCACCCCCGACAGCTTCAGCGATGGGGGGCAGTTCAACACGCTAGAAACCGCCCTCACCCAGGCGCAGCAGATGGTTCGCAACGGAGCCGACCTGCTCGACATTGGCGGGCAATCGACTCGCCCCAACGCCACCGAAGTCACCCTGGAGGTAGAACTCGATCGCGTCATTCCCATCATTCAAGCCCTGCGGCAAGACGCAACTTTTGCAACCGTGCCAATTTCAGTAGACACCACACAGGCAGAAGTAGCGAAGGCCGCGATCGCCGCCGGGGCAGATTTCGTCAATGATATCTCTGGCGGCACGTTTGATGCAGACATGCTCTCAGAGGTGGCAAAGTTGGGCGTTCCGATCGTGCTGATGCACCTGCGGGGCAACCCTCGCACCATGCAACAAATGACGGACTATCAAGATCTAATGGGCGAAATCTATCACAGGTTGCAGCATCAGATCACCGCCGCGATCGCCGCTGGCATCGATCGCACCCAAATCATGATTGACCCTGGCATCGGATTCGCCAAAAAACCTGCCCAAAGTCTAGAAATCCTTCGCAAACTGCCTGTTCTGCATCGTTTGAACTGTCCAATTTTAGTCGGAGCATCCCGCAAAAGCTTTATCGGTCACATTCTCGATCAGCCCGACCCAAAACAACGAGTCTGGGGAACCGCCGCCGCCTGCACGATCGCAATCATCGGCGGAGCGCACATGTTGCGAGTCCACGATGTGGCAGAAATGCGCGATGTCTGTCGAGTCGCCGACGCAATCTGGAGAGGCTGATTTTATTGACTTAGAAGTCGCTCAAAGTGCCCTCATTCTCCCATCCTCTTTCTCCTTGGGGAAACGGAGGAGCCATGCCAGGGTCAGGCTTTGAGCGCGACTCGCTCTGGGGTGAGGAGTTGGATGTGAGGGCAAAAAAAGTCCAGTCGTCGGGCTGACCTTAATTTAAGCCGCCGCCTGCTGACGCTGATAGAGCGAATAGTATAAACCCTTCGATCGAATCAAATCGTCGTGCGTCCCCTTCTCAGCAATTACGCCCTTCTCCATCACGAGAATCAAGTCGGCGCGTCTGAGGGGGGCAAATCGGTGGGCGATCAGAAAAACGGTGCGATTTTCAGCGTGTTTCTTGAGATTTTGCAACACCTGCTGCTCAGTTTCGCTATCTAGCGCACTGGTGGCTTCATCCAACACCAGCAAGGGCGAGTCAGAGAGAAACAATCGCGCCAGAGCAACCCGTTGGCGCTGCCCCCCCGACAGAGCCGTGCCGCGCTCACCCACATCGGTTTCGTATCCCTGGGTTAATTCGCTGATAAAGTCGTGGGCTGCCGCCAGTCGGGCCGCCTCTACCACCTGTTCTGCCGTTACATCAGCCCGCCCCAGACTGATATTTTCGAGAATGCTGCCCTTAAACAGAAAATCTTCTTGCAGCACCACCCCCATCTGACTGCGAAGCGAATGTAGGTCAGCGCTCTTGATGTCGATGCCGTCTACGAGAATCTGTCCTGCTTCGGGCACATACAAACGTTGGAGCAGCTTCGAGAGCGTACTTTTCCCAGACCCACTGCGACCGACCACGCCCACCAGCATTCCAGGCTCCGAGGCGAAGGAAATACCCTTGAGCACAGGCTCCTGATTGGGGTTATAGCGGAAAAATACCTGATCGAAGGTGACTTGGCCGCGCAAGGGGGGCAACACCAGTCCCGAGCCCGGTTCTGCTTCGGGTGCGACGTTGAGAATATCCCCAATTCGATCGACCGACAACAACACTTGCTGCAAATTCTGCCAAAGCTGCACCAACCGCAACAGCGGCCCCGTCACCCGCCCCGACAGCATTTGGAAGGCAACCAACTGCCCCACCGTCAGTTCTTGGTTGATCACCAGGTTTGCGCCCACCCAAAGAATCAGCAAATAGGAGAAGTTGGTGAGAAAGTCGCCCAAATTATTGCTGATATTGGAAGTTGTAGAGGCTTTAAAACTGGTGCGAATGTAGCGAGCAAACAGTCCTTCCCAGCGATCGCGCGACGGTTTTTCGGCCGTGTGCGCCTTGACTGAGTGAATCCCCGTCACGGTTTCGACCAAAAAGGATTGACTATCGGCGCTGCGGTTAAAGGTCTCATTCAACCAGTTGCGAAGAATTGGGGTCGTTGTCAGCGTTAGAGCGGCATATAGCGGCAACACCGCCAACGCCACACCCGTCAGTGGAATGCTATAGAAGAACATCAGCGCCAGGTAGACCACGGCAAAGATGCTGTCCAAAATCACCGTCAGCGCCGTCCCCGTAAGAAATTGGCGAATATTCTCCAACTCTTGCACCCGTGCCACCGTGTCGCCCACTCGCCGCGACTCAAAATAAGCCAGAGGCAAGCGCATCAAGTGGCGAAACAACTGAGCAGACAGGCTCAAATCTAAGCGGCGAGCGGTGTGGGTAAAGATGAACAGGCGCAAAATTCCCAGCAGGGCCTCAAAGATGGCCACACTCAGCAGGGCGATCGCCATCACATCCAGCGTCGGAATGCTGCCCTGCACCATCACTTTGTCGATCACGACTTGTGTGATCAATGGAGTCGCCAAGCCCAGCAGTTGCAGCGTAAAGGAAGCAAACAGCACCTCGCCCAGCAATCGGCGATAGCTCCAAACCGCAGGCAAAAACCAACTGAGGTTAAATCGCTCCTGTTTCTGAACCAACTCAACTTGCCAGAGTTGCCCATCCCAGGCTGGCTCAACGTTCGATCGATGCACACTCTGGCAGGTCTGCGTCGGGTCGAGGGGGTCAGCCATAATCAAGCGATCGCCTCGCACCCCATAGACCATCACCCAGTGAGGCTCTCCCTCCGCGCCGCCTTGCCAGAGGGCGATCGCAGGAAAGCTCAACAGCCGCAGCCCTTGCCAATTGGTTTCAATGCGGCGTAGATGCAGCCCCGACTTTTCGGCCGCCTCGACTAAATGATTGGGTCGTTGTCCTCGAATTTGTCGCTGCACCTTATCCAACTGGACGGGCATCTGCAAGTGACTGGCTGCCATCGTCAGACATGCCGCCGCCGTATTCACCCCCGACACAAAGGGAAACCCCGTCACAGGCTGAGACGATCGATCGGTTTGCGGCTGATAGCGACCCCTCTGAACTGACCAAAAACGCTCAATCTCCGGTGACGACAGCACCGCCCAACTGCTAGCACTCCACTGCACCACCTGCACATCATTACTAGCGGCTCTCGCCTTCCAGCCAGGCAGTTCTAGCAGTTCGCCCACCCATTCCCCAGGCTTGAGGAGAATCGATCGTCCCTCATCGGCAACCAGACGGACTTTCCCCGCCAGCACGATCAGTTGGATATCGGGCGTTTCTTCCGACCAAAGCAATTCTCCGAGCTTACAGCGACGAATTTCGGCTTTAGTCTTAAATTGAACCTGTTGTTCTGGGTTGAGGTAGCTGAGAGGCGGCGCATCCCAGGGTAGGCTGGCGGCAACATCATTAGTAATCATTTAGCAAGGATGAAAGGGGGCTGGGGAGGAGGGCGTAACAAAAACAGGGAGGAAGGAGTCAAAAAAAGGGCGCGATCGATGCGGGGAAGGGAGCGAAGAGTAAAGAAAAGAAAAGAGTCGTAACTCTATGAAGGGTATGGGTCAAAGCTGGGATTTTGGGTCAAAGCTCACAGTTTCTACCCATCCCTCATTCCTCATGTCTAGTTTTTGCTATTCGACTTGAAGTTTGACGGACATTTTCTGAATTTTTTCAGAGAGCCATCGCTCAAAGAGTTCGTTTTGCAAGGCTTGTTTGAGTTGAGAGTTATCGAGGGTTGCGGGTAAGATTTGTTCGATTCTGAAGAGGGCCCAGCGATTTTCAAGCTCGATCGGCCCGACCAAATCTCCAGCATTCGAGGAGTCGATCGCCGCTCGCACCGTATCCGGCATCGTACCGCGACTGACGGGCCCCATCATGCCGTTGGAGATGCGATCGTCGGCGATCGAATGCTCTTGGGCTAACTGCTCAAAGCTGGTTCCTTCTTGAATCTGAATTTTTAGCTCGTCGGCAAGTTCTTTGTTGTCCACAATGATCCGTGAGAGCACGACGCGATCGAGAAAAACTTTGCGCTCAATAAAGTATTCGGGAAGTTTGGTCTCCGTGATCACACTTTTGAGCTTTTCTGATTTGAAGTTGGAAGTGATTTGGCTGTGGAAAGTAGCATAATCTGAACCGTTGCGGTTGAGCCACTCTTGGAACACACCGGGATCAGTGAGTTGTTGCTGAATCCGAAAATCAATCACCGCTTGTTCAATGACGGCGGAGTTGACTTCCAGATCTTCTCTGGTGTTGAGTTCTTGGTCTAGCACGTACTGGCGCAGAATGTCTCCTAAGAACCCCTGTAGTTTGCCAGAAGTCTGAAGGTATTTCAAACATTCTCGCAGGGTTAACGGCTGCTCATCGACAGTGAGAAAGGGTTTGGCATCCATAGAATTTCTACTACGCAGTTTCCAAGTCTGATAATATCTTGACTGAGATAGATCCTTCCTTTATGAGGGATTGATGAACCTCTCTGAGAGTTAACGTAAACCTCTGTGATTAAACTTGAGAATCTGTTGCTTTCGATTCAGCATTTTCAACGAACTTAGGGTGAGGTTGGCACTAATCTAATGATTCCTACGGAATTTTAGTTCTAATTTTGGCTGAACACTTCTAATACTTCCCTAGTTCGTGGGTTAAATTACGGAGTCAGGAATTTTTAGGGCGATCGCAGGTGTACCGATCCGCGCCAAAATTCACCGTATCTTCTCGGAGCCTTGCGATTGGTCGGCTCACAAAATTAAGCCTCGAATCATAAATAAGATCTGTAAACCGACCGGAGAACCGGGGCTTTATGGCATGATCCTTGAGTAACTATCCGTGATCAAACAGGAAAATCGGTTATGGCTCTCCGACTAGGCGATACAGTTCCCAACTTCTCTCAAGACTCTTCCGAAGGTACGATCGATTTCTACAATTGGGCGGGCGATAGCTGGGTGATTCTCTTCTCCCACCCCAAAGACTTTACCCCCGTTTGCACCACCGAACTCGGTGTCGTCGCCAAGCTCAAGCCCGAATTTGACAAGCGCAATGTCAAGGCGATCGCCCTCAGCGTCGATGATGCCGAATCCCATAGAGGATGGATTGGCGACATCGAAGAAACTCAAAACGCCCAGCTTAACTATCCGATCTTGGCTGACCCAGACCGCAAAGTGTCTGATCTATATGACATGATCCACCCCAACGCCAACAACACGCTGACGGTGCGATCGGTCTTCATCATCGATCCCCAAAAGAAATTGCGTCTCACCTTCACCTACCCTGCGAGCACGGGGCGCAACTTTGACGAGATTTTGCGCGTCATCGATTCGCTGCAACTCACGGATGACCACAGTGTAGCCACGCCTGCCAACTGGACGGATGGCGGCGACTGTGTAGTTGTGCCTTCTATCCCCACTGATGAAGCCAGAGTCAAGTTTCCCAAGGGTGTCACCGAAGTGAAGCCATATCTGCGGATGACTCCTCAACCCAACAAGTAAGAGGCTTGCAGATCAATAAGCTCCCGATGAATCGGGACTCGCCTTGACTATTTGTTTACAGGATGGCACTGTCCATCCTGTTTTTGCAGGCAGGTTATGGAAAAGTAGTCACGGCGAGTGTTGTAGGTAGTGGAATGAAATTAAAGCAAACTAGAGGCCGAGTTTCGACTGATCAATCATTATGATCAATCATTTCACCTTCCTATTTATAGATAGCTGGATAGCATTTTGGACTTTAGAGGGGCGATTTTAGAGTCTAGAAGCCTGATCGAAGGAAGGGTCTGAGAACCATCGATCGCGCTAATTCGTTCAATCGATAGGCCGATCGGTGAGCACTTTAGCCAGCACACACGTCTAACGTTCTAGATTCTCAAACATTATGAAAAAATTTCTCATCGTGACCTATCTTGTGGCACTGGGCTTCTTACCCACTGCCTGCAATCCTGTCGCTAAATCTGAAGAATTTAAGTCGCAAACGGGTCAATTTTCGGTGACGGCCCCGATCGCACTCAAGGAAGAAACGCGATCGCTAGACACGACGGCTGGCAAAATCAATTTGCATATGTTCACAGCAACCGAGAAAAATAAGGCGTATTTTGTGGCCTACGCAGACTACCCCGAGCAAATTCTCAAGCTGAGCAACCCTGAAAAGATGTTAGATGGAGCACGAGATGGGGCGATCGGCAATGTAAACGGCAAACTGGTGTCTGAGGCAAAGGTGTCGATCAATGGCGCGCCAGGTCGAGAATTAGTCATCGAAGCTAAGGGCAAGAATGGAGAAAATGGCACGGTGAAGGCGCGAGTGTTTTTAGTCAAAAATCGCCTCTATCAAGCGATGGTGGTTGCCCCCCAAGCAGAGGTCAATTCAGCCGAAATGGATAAATTTCTCCAATCCTTTAAGCTGACTCAAAAATAAGTTTTAACGTTCTTCAAAATCCTTGCGGCGACTGGTCGTTCTGCCCTGCATCCTCGTACCAGAATAAGCCAAAATTCAGAAAGGGAAACATGCAGGATGGTATGCAAATGGATATCAAAAATGGCTTTGTTGGTGCAGTGGGCAACACACCCCTGATTCGACTCAACAGCTTCAGCGACGAAACAGGCTGTGAAATTTTGGGTAAAGCAGAATTTCTGAATCCGGGTGGGTCGGTCAAAGATCGGGCTGCACTCTACATTGTTGAGGATGCCGAAAAAAAAGGTCTCCTCAAGCCTGGCGGAACCGTAGTCGAAGGCACTGCGGGCAATACGGGCATCGGGCTGGCCCACATCTGCAATGCCAAAGGCTATAAATGCCTGATTGTTATTCCTGAAACGCAATCTCAGGAAAAAATTGAACTGCTCCGCATGTTAGGGGCTGAAGTGCGGACGGTTGCGGCGGTTCCCTACAAAGATCCTAACAACTACGTCCGGTTGTCTGGCAGAATCGCCGCCGACATGGAGAATGCCGTTTGGGCCAACCAATTCGAGAATCTAGCCAACCGCATCGCCCACTACGAAACCACTGGCCCCGAAATCTGGGCCCAAACCGACGGCAAAGTAGACGTTTGGGTGACATCAACCGGAACAGGCGGAACCTATGCAGGGGTGTCTATGTTTCTCAAAGAGAAGAATCCTGAGATCCAGTGTATTTTGGCCGATCCGATGGGCAGCGGACTCTATAGCTACGTCAAAACGGGCGAAGTGCATTCAGAGGGCAGTTCGATTACAGAAGGCATTGGCAACAGTCGGGTGACTGGCAATATGGAAGGCGCTCCGGCGGATGATGCGGTGCGGGTAGATGACAAAGAAGCCGTTCGGGTCATTTATCAACTGATGAAGAAAGACGGATTGTTTATGGGTGGTTCGGTGGGCATTAATGTGGGCGCAGCGGTGGCACTTGCGAGGCAGATCGGGCCGGGCAAAACGATCGTCACCATTCTTTGCGATGGGGGTAGTCGCTATCAGTCGAAGCTATTTAATCGATCGTGGTTGGCTGAGAAAGGATTGTGGCCCGACGGGGTATGAGGATCAACAAATGAACGATCGCAGCTTGGTAGAAATACAGAAGGCAACGGAGGGGCACAAATCGCTGGGTGGCGAGACGACCTTGGAGCCGATCGCCCATTTGTCCGAGGTTCCTTCTGTTGAACCAGTTGTGGTGCAGGTTGTTGCCATCGCTCCTGTCGTAAGCTGGGAGCGATGGCGGTGTTGAACGCATTTCAGGTGAACCCCGTTTCCAAGGTTGGCGTGGTGGAGTCTGGCTGCCTAGGGCAGTGTGGCAATGGGCCAATGGTGCTGGTGTTGCCAGAACAGACCTGGTATTGGCAGGTGCAACCCGATGAGGTGAAGGCGATCGTCGATCGCCATCTCCAGGGAGGTTGCCCTGTTTCAGCGATGCTTTACCCAAAATTTCATCCCAGAGGCTCATCCCCAACTAAAGCGCTCAAATCGAGCCAATCTAGCAGCGATTCTAGGGAGAGCAAAGAATTGGCGACCACCCCATCGGTAAGGCCGGGTATGCTTTGAGTCTGGCAAAAAATGGGCAGCAAGCTTTGAGCGATCGCAGGAAAATCTACGGTCTGCCGGATCGTTCCTAGGGGGCCCGTTACGTCGATCGTCGCTATGCCCGCCTCAAAAATGACAGTTCCGCTGCCCTTGAGGGCATCTGTCACCAGGTCATCCGCTAATTGTGAGAGGTCTAAGACCATTGAGAGTGTGCCAAAAATACTGGGGATCTCGATCGCGGCTTGGCCCGCAGAGAAACTGATTGTGCCAGACAGATCCTTCAGCGCTATGGCAATTTCTCCACCGAGCGTATTCGGCATTAAATCGACCACTGCCAACTCTTTGGAGAAATCCAACACAGCCGGATAACCTCTGACCGTAAACTGAATTTTGTCAGTCTCTCGAAAGGGAACTGCAAAATCGAGGTCTCCCAAAGGAGTCGTCAAACTTGTCACCAGCACACCCCTGCCAAACTCGATCGTGCCAGCAATTGTGCCAAAAACACTGGGGAAATCGATCGCCACTCGCCCATCGCTAAAATCCAGCGTTCCAGTAAGATGCTCAAGAAAATCACCCATAAAATCGCCTGCTCGCTGGGCAAAGTCTACCGTTCCTTGCAGGGTTCCAAGGGGTGTCACTAGATCGCCGACCACCACGCCTTGATCAAAAAAGAGGCTGCCAGACAAATGTTGCAGAGATGCTGAAAGCTGAGTGGCCAGTTTCTTCAGATTGCTTTCTGATGAGTAAGCAAGGGCAAAGCTGCTGCTAGAGATCGTCAATGGATGGGGGGCGATCGTACCTAGGGCAGGGGTCAACGGGTAACTCGTCAGACTACTGTTAATTAGCAGCCCATTATTTAGCGACGTTGTACTCGTGAGATTCAGGATTGTCTCATGGGGCATGGTTACTTTTCCTACTCGCTCAGTCAGTAGATTAACAAAAGTCTCTCCGAAGAGCTTTTTTCAAAAGTAGCGTTTTGTTAAGTTAGGCAATCAACTTAACCTAAAGATACGATCGCCCCTAGAGGCTTGCAGGTGAATCAATGCCTCCTCGATCGCGCTTCGACGTTGCTCAACCGACAGGCAAATCAGCAAAAAATTTTACTCTCCCGCAAGACCCTTAGTGCTCAGAAGCTAGCTGTTCTTGCTGATCGGGCAAATTATTTCCTTGCTGGCGAAGTTGTGAATCGCGGTAGAGCCAATAGAGAATTTCTTCGGCTCGATCGCGCTGCTGCGACAACTCACCCAGTCGATGGGTAAAGGCTGCGTGCTCATCGGGAGCGGTCTGCTGAAATGCTTGCTCAAACTGCACTCGATGTCGTTCTTGAATCAGACGAAATAGAAAAGCATGTTCGTCTCGATCGGGATCTTCGACCATCCAACAGTGATCAATCAGGTGTAGAATCTCCTCCCTAGACCGTGGCAACTCTAGCTGCATAGCTTCTTCTCCACTCCTTACAAAGTCAGCGACAAATCAGCAAAAATAATCATTCATCCGCTCAATTTACTGTCTTTCAAACGGTTGATTTTATTGTGTCGCAGTTATTACACCAGGTTCAAGATGGGGCTAATTTTTAGAAAAAATTTAGATTGAGTTTGTACCATTTTCTACATAAATAGAGAAGATTTTTAATGTTGAGAATTGCAAAAACTCTGAAAAAGCACATCCCTAATTCGCTAATTTAAGGTTCACAAAGAACTTTTTCTCGAATTTTAAACTTACAGAAATGAGAATTCGGCTTGAGCGTAAATTAAAAACCTGCCCTGACCAATTAGTTTGTACGGTCTGTCGCGAACCCTTCTTTACGGGCAAAATTCGCACTCTTTTATATAACGATCGTGGCTTCATTCAAGGAGACATCTGCCCGGTTTGCATCAAGCTCAAAGCAACGGAGATTCGCAAGAAAATGCGCGAACAAGCCAGCCTTTTAATGCAGCAACCCGTCACCTGTGTGGTGCAAACTCTGTCCTGTCACGATCGAGCCATTGAGCTTTTAGAAGCCTCCCAAGAACTTATTACATTCCCTACCTTCTTACATTGGTGGCTCAAAAAAATAGAAATTCTGTCGGAAGAATCCCAGGAGCTAGAAGCGGACAGAGTGAAGCTCAAGCAATGCCAACGTGTAGAACGATCGCGGCTGCAAAAAATGTTGGAGGACGATCGCAAGGATGAGGAATGATTCGGCAAAGTCGAGTTATAGAATCGAGCTATAGAATGGAGTCAGTGATTTATTAATGCGATCGTGCTGCTTCCTAATCGACTGAATGCAATTGGTTTCGCTGCTTTTCTGCTGCTTCCGTTGGCAGGTTGTGCGAGTTCTGCTAACAAATCGCTTCAAGATGCGCTTGCGGCCGATCCACGCCTCAAAGAAAAGCCTGTGGTGCTGGGTTCGTCGCCAACTTCTCAGCCTAGCCCAGCCAAACCCATTCAGCCGACCCAGACCGATCAGATCGAGCTTCCGGCTGACTTTCCGGCAGAGGTTCCGCTCTACCCTCAGCGATCGCTTTTGGCGGTCGAGCAACCCGACCAAAATCTTCTGACGCGTTGGAGTAGCCCCGATCCGAGCGCTCAAATTATGGCGTTTTATCGCCAAGAACTTCAGAAGAACGGCTGGAAGCTAGAGGGGCAACCGATCGACCCAACCCAGGGTATTTTGGAGGCCAGTCGAGAGACGCTGCAACTAAGGGTGAACGTTCAGGCTGGCTCAGAATTTACGCTGCAAGTTGAAGGGTTGCCAGCCTCGGATGCCTCAGCACCAAATACCTCAGCACCAAATACCTCAACTCCTTCACCAGGCAGTTCTGAATTTATCGGCCCGATTTCGCCTGCGATCGTCCCGTCGCCAGCCAGTTCTCCTGTCGCCACTGGAGGTTTCACCGACCTCGACAAAGCACCCAACGAACTTCAGCAGCCCACCAGAGACTTGACACAGTTGGGCGTGTTGGCGCTGCCATCTAGCAACAAAGCCAATTTAGCCAAAAGTCAAAATTTCTTTGAACCCAACAAAGCCATTACCCGGCGAGAATATGCCCGTTGGCTTGTAGCGGTCAACAATCGCCTCTATGCCAGTCGCCCAGCGCGACATATTCGTCTGGCCGTTGAAACTGCCTCACCCGCTTTTCAGGATGTGACCCGTCGCGATCGCGATTTTTCTGCCATTCAGGGTCTTGCCGAAGCCGGGCTGCTGCCCAGTTCACTTTCTGGAGACAGCACCGCGACGTTATTTCGCCCCGACGCTCCCCTGACGCGCGAAGAGATGATTCTCTGGAAGATGCCCGTCGATATGCGACAAGCATTGCCCACCGCAACGATCGACTCTGTGAAGCAAACCTGGGGCTTTCAAGATGCCGCTCGAATTGAGTCTAGAGCGCTACGAGCCGTGTTAGCCGACTTTCAAAATGGCGACCAATCTAACCTGCGTCGTGCCTTCGGGTATACCACCCTATTTCAGCCCAAGCGATCGGTCACTCGTGCCGAAGCCGCCGGTGCTCTGTGGTATATCGGCTTTCAAGGCGACGGCATTTCCGCTCAAGAAGCCCTCAAAGGTTCGCTCTCTAAACCTTAAGATCTCCTTACGCCCTCATCAATCAGTGCTGGCGAATTGAATTCGCAGCTACCCTTCAAAATCTGTCTACGCAGGAGACAGCTTAGGATTGTGAATTAAATAAGATCGGGTCTGGCTCCAGTCGTTCACCCTCATCCCTGTTAACCCTCTACGGAATTTGGGATAAATGGGGTGAATTGATTAATGATGGCTTGAGGGAGCGCAATGGCTGATTTGAGGACTGACTTGAGGGTTGATTTTAGCGTTGCAATTTGCACTTACAACAGCGAAAACCGCATTGGGCAAGTCTTAGAGCGGCTACGATCGCAACTCAACACCGACTCCTTCACCTGGGAGATCATCGTTGTAGACAACAATAGCAGCGATCGCACCCAGTCCGTTGTTGAAGCCTATCAAAGCGACTGGAATCATCCGTTTGCACTCAACTATCAGTTTGAGCCAAAGCAAGGGGCCGCCTTTGCCCGATCGCGAGCCGTGCGAGAAGCCGCCGGGGCGTGGGTTGCCTTGCTCGACGACGACACACTGCCAGACGAAAATTGGGTCGCGCAGGCTTACCAGTTTGCCCAAACTCATCCGAAAGTAGGGGCGTTTGGCGGTCAGATTCATGGTGACTTTGAGGTCGAGCCGCCCGCAGACTTTAAAAGAATCGCCGTCTTTCTGGCCATTATCGAACGGGGCGCAAAACCTTACCGCTATGAACCTCACAAGCGAGTGCTGCCGCCCAGCGCCGGATTGGTAGTCAGAAGACAGGCATGGCTAGATCATGCGCCCCAAAAGCCCGTGTTGATTGGTCGCACCTCCAAACTCATGCTGGCCAGCGAAGATATCGAAGTCAATGCTCATCTGCAAAATGCAGGCTGGGAAATTTGGTATAACCCCGACATGCACCTCTATCACCAAATTCCCCAATGGCGATTAGAACGGGATTATCTCTTGTCGCTAATGAACGGCATCGGGTTAGCCAAATATCCGATTCGGATGGTGCGACTTCAGCCTTGGCGGCGGCCGTTCGCTGTGCCCATCTACTGGCTCAACGACTTGAGAAAAACCATTTTCCATGCTGTAAAGTATCGTCAAACGATCGTCACCGATCTAGCCGCCGCCTGTGAGATGCAGCTATTGGTCGGCAGTTTGGCCAGCCCGTTTTATTTTTGGCGACGATCGCTCACGAAGGAAACATCCAGTTGATGCTCAGAAAAATGTGCGATCGCCTGGCACTATTGTGCTCTGGCAACAGGGTAGGGGGCGATACAAAAGTGGCTCTCAATCTCCTTAGAGGGTTGGCAGAGCGAAACATTCCCGTTGATTTGGTGCTCGTCTCTGGGGCGGAACTGTCCCTGGAAGACTTACCCCCCCTCGTGCGAGTGGTTGATCTGCGAGTAGCCGCCCCGCCCAGAGCGTCGAGTGCCCTCAAGATTTTGCGACCTTTGAGCCGCTATCTACGCCAAGAAAAGCCTGCCGTTCTGATTGCCCATCTCAGCTACACCAATGTGATTCCGGTGCTGGCAAAATGGTTGGCTTTCGCTGGCACTCGCCTGATTTTGGTCGAACATTTGGTCGCGTCTAATTCTCGGCGATCGCTCGAACGGCGCAGTTGGCTTGTCCCCTGGCTTATGCGATCGCTCTACCCCCTCGCAGATGCTGTAGTTGCGGTGTCTCAGGGCTTAGCACACCAATTGCAAGCTGACCTCAACCTAAAACCAGGCTTGCTCAAGGTCATTTACAATCCGGTGGTAGACGCAGCACTGCACCAAAAAGCGCAAAAGCCTGTGGATCACCCCTGGCTGCAACCCGGACAGCCGCCTGTTTTTTTGGGAGTCGGACGGTTAGACCCCCAAAAAGATTTTGTCACCCTAATTCAGGCTTTCTCGCACCTGCGTCAACAGCGCCCTGCCCGCTTGGTGATTTTGGGAGAGGGCGGTTTGAGGGGGCAGCTACAAACCCTGATCAAAGAATTGGAGCTAGAAGCAGACGTTGACCTACCTGGTTTTGAGGCAAATCCTTATCAGTATATGAGTCGGAGTCGTGTGTTTGTGCTGTCTTCTCGCTGGGAAGCGCTGCCGACGGTGCTGATCGAGGCAATGGCCTGTGGATGCCAGGTCGTCGCTACAGATTGCCCCTACGGGCCAGACGAAATTTTGGCAGGCGGAGAGTTTGGCCAACTCGTTCCGATCGCTGATCCGATCGTCCTTGCTAGCGCCATGCAGCAAGCCCTGGATGCTGAAGTTACACCCCAAATCATTCAGCAACGAGCCGCAGACTTTGGCTGCGATCGGGCGGTTTCTCAATATCTGTCGTTGGTCGAGCAAATATCCAGCCGACCCAAGGCAACCAGATCTTTATGTTCTAGATCAACACAAATTCTGCTACAAAAATGAATTCTGGCAGGGGCGTGGCGCTACCATGCCCTCAAAGCTGGTAGAGATTGCCCAAAACCGAAGATTTCTTAATTGCGATGATGGTTGCTATATCGAATCCGCGCTCCCGCCCATTGCAGCTTCTCCCTGAGCGTCTCGTAATAGGAGTAGTTTTCGCGCAAAATAATGAATTGAGCGTCGTAGTCTGCCATACGAATATCAACACGTTGCCCTGGCCAGATTGTAGTCGCCATTACGCCATCCATCCAAAGTTTTGTCGTTAGGTCACGATCGACCAGGGGCCAGATGCTCACCACTGAGCCAGGCGGCAAAATGATGGGGCGACTCGAAAGACTCAACGGACAAATAGGCGTGACCGAAATCGCCGCCATACCAGGATGAATGATCGGGCCATTCGCCGCCACCGTGTAGCAGGTTGAACCCGTAGGAGTTGACACAATCAACCCATCCCCCTGATATTGATCCACCACTTCGCCATCGATCTCCATTTCCAAGATCGATGTGATCATGCGATCGGCAGACGCGGGTTTGACACACATCTCGTTCAGCGCCAGAAAGCGATCGCTCATGGGTTCCTGATTAGAGCGATTGCCCTCAACACCCTCGCTTGCAGCATCATGCGTCGCTGTACTGCAAACCGATCTTCGAGCAGCCGCTCCCACACGGTTTCGGTGTTGAAGTCTTCAGACGACTCGGTCAAAAACCCCAAGTGCCCGCCTACATTCACTGCGAGAATGGGAATTTTGTCTGCCGCCAGATTTCTCGCCGCCGAGAGGGCAGTGCCGTCGCCCCCTAGAACGATCGCCAAATCGATCGGCTGAGTCGCCGATGCCAAAAATACCGGATACGGATTATCACTCGCCCCACTAGGGCCGAGTAATACGTGACAGCCCAATGTTTCTAATTGACGAGCACATTTTTCAGCCCAACTGCGACTCAGAGGATCGCCCGCTTTGTGAATAATAATGACCTGGTTTAGTTGCACAGTGCTTTAACGGGGTGCTTTGACTGGATACTTTAACTCGATCGTGAGACCAAGGGAGATGCACATTAATCAAGTGCCCACGCTTGGGGTACTTGCTCTGACCAAGATTTATCTTGAGGGGGCACTTTTTTCGCGCTTGTCCCTAATTTTGTCGGCGTTTTAGAACCGTGAGCGATCGTTAATCAGTGATTTAAGTGAGCAATATGCGTAGCCAACGCTAATTTTTTCACTGCCTAATGGTATCGTCCAAAGTCTAACCGTTCTGCAAAGTCTCACTGTTTTGAATCTATCAGTTTTTCGATCGTCCCTATGCCAAGATCAACACTCCCAAAATCTGACACCAAAATGCTTAAAAAATTTATGGCCGCTGTCCTGAGTGCAATTCTTTTAGTCGGAGTTTTATTCACCACTCCAGGGTTGGCCGCCAATCTGGAGAACGGGAAACAGGTGTTTGCGGCAACCTGTTCTGGGTGTCATGCCAATGGTGGCAACATCGTGCGCCGCAACAAAACCCTGAAACTTAAGGCATTAGAACAAAATGGATACGCCACAGTGGCTGCAATCGCTCAAATTGCTCTCAACGGCAAAAACAATATGCCCGGCTACAAAACCAAGCTCACCGCAGCTCAGATTGAAGATGTCTCCGCCTATGTCTTAGACCAAGCCAAGAAAGGATGGAAATAGGCAAAATGGGCAGCCGAGTCGTTTCTGATCTTGAATTAAAGGTGTATCTTTAGAACCTAAGCAGGCAGCGATCGAGGGGCAGAGGCATGTCGGATCAGGTAGTTCAGTGGTTGAATGAAATCAAAGATCTCAAGCAGCAGTTGCAGACAGCACAGGCAGCGCAGAACGCAGCCGACGCAAGTGCAGACAACTGGCGAAAGCGTTACGAAACCGAAGCGCAGCAGCGTCGAACCGAAGTGATGTTGACTCGCCAAACGATCGACACCCTGAAGTTAGAGATCTCTCAACTCAAAAATCAGCCCCAACCCTCCGCCGATGTGCCCATCCTCCAGTCAGGCATCGAGCGCGCGATCGAGACCCTAGAAACCGTCGCCGACCTGAAACTCAAACTATTAGAAGTTTGGACAGAACGCGATCGTCTGGCTCAAGAGCTAAAGATTGAGCAAGCCAACCACGTTCAAACCCGCAAGAACCTGACGACTGCCCTAGGCGACACAATAGATATGTTGACGAAGCAGCAAAAGTCCGAATCGTAGTTTCTGAGGAATAAGGGGTAGAAAGGAACGGGTCGAGATTTCTGCGCTGCCTACGGCTAGTAAAAACGGCTGACAGATTACCGAATTGCTACGATCGTATCCTCTCCCTATCCTTCTTCGTCCTGAAACACCTCACTCGAAAACATCTCCGTCAGCGTTCGTAGATAGGGAATCAAAATCGTCATACTATCGGCAGGCAGTTGCCCATACATCTCCCAGCCTATCACCTGCAACATGTCTTGCACCATCTGCCACTTCACGTTTAGACGGGGGTAGAGCATAATGCACAGAGGAAACAACTGCCGCTGCACCGCCAACACATCACCCTCTAAGACACACAAACACAGATAGACTAAAAACATTTCAACATCGCGAATGCTGGAAGTACGAACAGCAGAGGAGTTGAGACTTCCACTCAAAGTTTGATAGCCAGGATTGAGCCGCCGAATCTGATCGCAAACCCGATGAGCAATTCGACTGCTGATAGGCAATAAGTTTTGTACCGCTAACAGGGCAGGAGAATCAGCCTCATGCCTAGCCGCCGCCTGGTAGGCATCGCGCAACGGCATGTACATGTGATCGTCCATGACCTTGAGGTAGGGGGCAAACAGCGATCGTTCGGCTGGTTCTAGTTGCCCCAGGAGAATTTTGCCTGTGTGGTGAAACTGCATACTCACAAAGCCGATCACCCGTGGATCTTCTGCCGTATATTTTTGGCGCAGTTGCCCACAATCGTCTCCGACAATGACCGCTAGACGCGGGGCGGTGAGGCGATTGCTGTAGGCGGTCAGTGCTTTCTCGAACAACTGATGGGAGTCTGCTGCAATCTTCCAGGGGTCGAGCAAACTAGGGTCAATGCTGTGCCTCAGCATTTCTTCGGATAGGAGATTTTCAGTCATTGACCAAGCTTGAGCGGTCGAGAGCTTCAGATTTTGCATCAGCTTCTCAGTGGTGTATTGCCGCCCCTCTGGGGCTTCATAATCTGAGAGGCGATCGAGCTTCTTGACCTGCGCTGCATCATAATCTGAAGTCACTGCAACAAAGTACTTCCGTGCCCAGATTGCTGGAAGCGAGTGCAGATTAGATTGAGGAACCTGGGGAGCTTTGAGCGGAGGATAGGGATTAGGTGACAAGTCAAGCGATCGGGAAATCGGTGAAACCTGAGTATGAATGGATACGGGTTGTGTCATTTCGGCATTCCAAAATCATCAACGGAGAGACGATTTAACAGGGCATAGACGCGAAGATCAGCGCTAGATAACGCTTTAGGGGTCGCAAATTGGCAGCACAAAGGGAAATAAAATGGATAATGCTGCCTGTAAAAATACTGAAATGTATTTGACTAAGTAATTACTAGCATCAATATATCGCACTGCCACACTCAAAACAACTACTTTGTGAAGTTAAAAACTTCTTTGTGGCAAGATATTTATAGAAACTTTACATAACCTGACAAATTGTAGAAGAACAATACAAGTTATGAAGTAAGCAACATATTTTTAGAAGCGTAGCTAAAAGAACACATTATATTTACGGCGTTTTGTTAGAGGATTTTTCAACTTTTCGGAGGTCATGAAATTGCCAAAGGGTGGTAGCACTTTAGACTTTAGAGTTGTGACTTTAGAGTTGTGACTTTAGAGTTGTGATTTTAGAGCCTAGAGCGCGTCATCAATTAAATCTGGATGCCTTGCGATACAAGGTTCTCAGGCTTAAAGTCTTGAGAGGAGAGGCGAAACCCATTACCCTTGTCTAGCAAAGCTTCTACAGCTAATTGATGACAGTCCCTAGATTGCAGCAGTGGACTCAAGTTGACGGGGTTGTGTTCGAGATCAAGTTAGGATGCGAGTAGCTGTAGAAATAAGCCAACTGTGATGAAGCCTGAAGTCTTCGCTGCCATCATTTCCGCGATCGTTGCTGCCATTAGTGTCGTTATCAGTGTTTACGGTCAGACTCGCATTGCCCAATTGACTGACCGGCTGACGAAACAACGGGAAGCCGAATCGCGTGAAGCTCAAACGGCTGCTTTGATGTCTAAGTATCGCGATCCTCTACTGCGTTCAGCGATCGATCTTCAGAGCCGCTTATACAACATTCATCAGAACAGGTTTTTAGAACGTTTCTATCGTCAATCCCCTTCTGCACAAAGTTATGCAGCCTACAACACGCTGTATGTTGTAGCGGAGTTTCTGGGCTGGGTAGAAATTCTGCGTCGAGAAATTCAGTTTTTGGACTTGGGTGATCTAGAACTTAATCGTCGCTTGAGTGAGCTTTTGGCCAGTATTAATCAAGCATTTGGACGCTACAAACCTGGAGACAATTTCCGACTTTTTAACGGTGAACAGCGCGCGATCGGGGAAATCATGACGATTCCTCGTTCTAATAGCGAAGCGATCGGCTATGAATGCATCGGCTATGCCACGTTTGTTAAGAAGATGAACGATCCAGAGTTTGCAAGTTGGTTTGTCAATCTAAAAGAGTCGATAGATGCGATCGCCAATTCACCAAACATCAAGATAGAGAGACTTGTATTAATTCACAGTCGGCTGATCGATCTCATTGATTTTCTTGACCCTCATTGCATCAGAGTACCCCCCAAACATAGAACCAGGATTGAACATTAACAAGAAGGTTAGACTACCTGTGGATGTGGTGAGTGCTCGATCGCTCTCATGTCCAGTCCCCCCTTGTTCTCTTCACTCTGGTTTCTGGTCTTCCGCACCGCCTTATCTCTCGGTAAGAAGCCAACCTGCAAATGCAAGCGTAAGTACGGCGAATTGACAGGATAAGTCGGTCAGGCTCAGCCATTTCTACAAAAGTGACAAATAAGCAAGTGTAATGTGACACATCTCACAATAGTGGACACCAGCACATCGGTATAATTTTTCCGTCAGTTTTATCTGTCTACTACCTAAATTTCACATCTATTTCACATCTATATAGAGTATCCGTCGGCCTTGTCTCTGAAATTGACTCTGCTAGGTGGAGGTTGACCCGACCGAACAAAATGCAGCATCGGGAAGTGCAACATGCCGAGATTCGAGATCGCACCGCATCAAAACCCAACTTACTTAGGAGTTTTATTCAGTATGGTAGATCCAGTGTCCGCTCTCACAATTATTTCTCTTGCTGTCACTCCATTTCTCAATACGGAAGCAGGCAAAGCAAGCGTTGGGAAAATAGCAGAGAAACTTACAGAGGGCACGCTTAAAAAAATGGGTGAACTCTGGGCACTGGTTCACAAGAAACTGTGCAGCAAAAAACTACCAGAAGTAGATATAGCAGTTAGGAAAGCCCAGCAAGGCGATCAATCTGCAATCAATAACGTGGCGAAATACCTGGAGCAAGTCATGGGGACGGATAATGACTTCGCTACTGAAGTTCAGAAGCTAACCCAGGAAATTCAGCAGGAGATTACAATTCAACAGGGCGCAGGTAGTAAGGTCTACAACGTCTTCGGCGGAAAGGTTGAAGAGAACACCTTCACCGAAAATAAAGCACCTATTATCAAAGACAATAATGGAACGATCACTATCAATTGGGGAATTCCACCATCTCACTAACAACTTTGACTGATTGAGAGTATCGAAAAGAATCCGTGACTTAGTGCCATTCTAAACAAAGCGCAGTGCAGCAAAGAGTTTTAAGATAGCAATGATAGAACATGATTCCATATCACATTTTGCCACATTCAGATTGAGGGACTCCTTTTTTGGTGGAGTGTTTCTGAAGATTTTCCAATCATGAGGCTCTCTATGGAAGAAGAACAGAAGCCCCCGGAGACGTGGAATGTTTCGGGTGGTGAAACAGAGAAAAACAGTTTTGATGGAAATAATGCTCCGATTATTAAAGATAATTCTGGTTCAATCATAAATAATACAACTAACACAATTAATAATTATAATTGCGCTAATCCGAACGCTTCCCCTGATAGTAATTTAGGTGAAGTTAAAGAGTTAGATATCAATGCTAATCCCTCTTATGAGAACAAATTTGATGATAGCGAGTCTATACAAATTGGAAAGAAGTTGAATGATCTTCTTACTCAAAAAAGAGATTTAGAGATAAAACTTAAGCGCGTCGAGTCAGAAATTAATCGAATACAATCTGCTTTAAAGAGTGAAGTTGACCCAGGCTTGGCTCCCCTCTTACATTGGCTATCTGGCAGGAAGCACTTATCTAGAAAGTATGGCAACATAGCACTTAGGAGCTTTCAAAGTTTAAAACAAGAAGCCGAAGCAAAAGGGAATATAGATGACTTCTATTTCCAAATAGAAAGTTATTTGGAGTTAATTTACTTCTCTTTGTCAAGGAACAAAAAACTCTTTTTGCGAGAACCAGGAGTTCCTCCCACCTATGCAGATTTTAACCTCTATGATCATGCATCCAAAAGCCTATATGAAGAGGCATTTAGAATTCTCAAGGAAAACATTCCTCAAGACAACGTTGAGCCATCGTTAAAAGTTAAGGTCGAACACCATTTCGACGAGCTGCTCAAAAGACTCCAAGCCTACTTCTAGCTAGATATATTATGGCTACCCTTATTATTTAACTATAGACTAAGCATTCTATCAATCTCATCAATTCTGTCTAGGAGCTTCTGAACTTTTTGGACATTCTTAGTTAATTGTCTAAGCTCCCACTTTAAGCGGTGCTTTTCATTAATAAGGTCTGAAAACTCCTCATCGGTCATAGCAAATTTTAGGGATTCAGTACACTCCATACTTGCCAGTTAATTTAGAAACATCCGGAGAAGAGAAAGTTTTTTAGAGTAAGTTTCAATTTGAGCCATTGAAATTAAGGTTTCATGAAGAAATACAAATTTACCCTGGTTGTTTTGTGTCGTCCTGTGAGCTATTAGTTTGTTTGGGTGTCTCTTCATTTTGCTCTTTTACTTGCCGGGGTTTCTTTTTGATCTGGCTAAGCTCCCACTCTAAGCGCTGCTTCTCATTGAGAAGGTCTGAAAATTCCTGATCGCTCATAACAAGTTTCAAAAATTTAGTACATTTCACACTTGCTAGTCGATTTAGAGATCTCCGGAGAAGAAAAATCTTTCTAAAATAACTTTCAAACTAAGCTGTTGAAGTTTAAGCTCTCGCAAAGAAGTACAGATTTATCTTGCTTGATTTGTGTTGTTAGGTAAGAGATCGATTTGCTTTTCTGTTTCTCTAATTTGCTCTTTCAGTTGCTGTCCTTCCACAACCAGCTCTCTAAGTTTTTCGCAAAGCTCGTCTTTTGAAGTTGCTTGTGAGCTATTATTTTCTGACATAATCTGAATCTTTGTAGTACATTTTTACTATACAAGCAATTCCCCTAGTTATCAGGATGTTTTCCAAGAAGAAACTGAGGTGGCATTGTGTCTGCAAGGCTTATTTCTTTAGTGCCAATCATTTTCTGGAATAGCTCGGAAAGACTCATAACGGGTCAAATTCGGGAAGGCTTGGCGCTGCCGATCAAGAAATGCAATCAGAAATTGCAGTAAGGATCTAGCATGTGTCTCGTTAAAAGCTGCTCTGTAGTAATTCATGTTCAGACATCTGGACTCATGCAAAACCTGCAAAAATTTGATGATTTTTCCCCTGACCTCAATGCAAATCAAATAGCTGCCCAGCGTGAAGCGGTAGAAAATTTCGCTGGAGCCATTGGGCTAAGATTCTGATAAGTCTTACAATTGACTCGTCCCCCTGAGCAGTCGATCGCCTTTTATGCGATCGCTAAATTGGAAGCAGCTATGGCAGAACCACAGGAAATTTTGCAAGAATTTGGGTGAAGAAATCATTTCGTAAGCGCGGGGCAGCAACGATGGAGAGCATTAAGGTACGTCGGCACATTGGGCAAGATGGCATTCTTCATCTCGATATTCCCGTTGGCATTACAGAACGAGATGTGGAAGTGATGGTCATCTATCAGTCTGTTCCACCATCAACAACAGATGGGCGATTGGCTTCGTCAAGCTCCGAAGGATCGCTAGAACAGTTCTATGGCATCTGTGCAGATGATCCCATTATTCTGGATGATCAAGGAGTTTTAGAGTGCCTTGACGATGACCTTGCTGGAGCTTTTGACTAGAGAATGCGTTATCTGTTGGACACCAATGTTTGTGTCATGTATTTGAATGGTCGTTCGATATTTGGTGCGCGATCGCTTGAGCAAACTTCCTCAAAACTCGACTTTATCAGGGCAGATATTAACTGGACTTTCTAGTGACTATCCTGTGCCAATGTCTAAGGTAGATATTCCAATGGGTCACTAAACATCTGGCTTGGGCAAAATTCGTAAAAATTTGATGATTTGTCCCGTGATTTCAACGCAGATTAAATATTGATCTAACGTAAAGCGATAGAAGATTTCGCTGGAGCCGAGGGGCTGAAATTCGCATAGGTCTTGCAGTTGCCCCATCTGAAAAAAATCGCTAAACACAAACTTCTGAATGACTGGAAACACAGCCGTTTCTAGACTTTTGAGATCCATTAAAAAAGTCCGATCGTAGCGGACTTCAAGCCGTGCCGGAAGCAACAACCCACCCATTGAGTTTGGCTTTGTCGTGTTCATAGCGATCGAGGGGCGGGTTGAGCCAAAGGCAACAGACGCAAAGCTTCTTCGCGAGTCAGCGTGTCTCCAGGGTTGTGTCCCTTTTTCGACGCTTGGATAGCCTTCATCACGTAGAGGTCATAGAACAGCGTTTCTAGCTCAACCCAACTGTCTTCGAGTTCTTCGTCGGAGAGGCGATCGATTAAATGGTGAGCACGGCTGCGAAACAAATTCATAATTAACTGCCAGAATTCAAGCTAGAACTGTACTTTGAGATGCATCAAGAGTGCCCAACTTGCAGGTTAACCTGGCCACCCTCGCCCATCGCGATCTTGGGCCACTTGGTATGAATCGTTACGGTTCCTGTCCTCTGTTACGATACGATTTCAATACCGATTCTCCACCCCTACCCCTGCGCTCTATGGTTGGCTATCTCGTTTCGCTGATTGTGCTCACCGCAATCTATGCCCTCTTTAGTTTGGGGCTAAACCTGCACTGGGGGTTTACTGGGCTGATTAACTTTGGACATGCGGCATTTTTGGCGATCGGAGCCTACACAACCGTTTTGCTGAGTTTAGCGGGTGTGCCAATCGGGTTGGCAGCCCTAGCAGGAGGAGCGTTGGCAGCCTTGTTGGGGCTGGCGATCGGGGTTTCAACCTTACGCCTGCGAGAAGATTATCTGGCGATCGTGACGATCGGAGTTTCAGAATTGATTCGTCTGATGGCACTGAATGAAGAATGGCTGACGAAGGGATCATTTGGGGTGCAGGGCTACGACTTGCCTTTGGCAGATTTTCGTCCGACTGTGGCAACGAGAATTGGCATGATTGCGATTTTGGGAGCGATCGCGGCGCTGAGCGGTTGGCGGCTGTGGCAGTGGATGGTTCGGCGCTTGCGAGGGGTCGATCGCGCCCAGTTGGGGCAAACTGCGCTAGTTTTGGCTGGCTATGTTGCTTCGCTGGTGGTGCTGTTCTCCGGCATTGGTATGACTTCTCGTGCCCTGAAACTGGCTAATACTCTGCCGGGTGGTGTTCTCATTCTGCTGCTGCTGGGTGCGATCGTCGCAGTCGGGTGGCTCTATGGGTGGATCGCTCGACGGTTGATAATACCCAAGTTGCCCCATTGGGAGGCGGGCGCGGTGCTGCTGTCTACGATCGCCCTTTCGGCCTTTGGCTTCTGGATCTTTGGCGTGAGTGCTGTTGCACTCTACAACTATCGAGAAAATCCGTCTCGCAATGGGCTGATGTTTCTCGCGCTGATCACCGTTGCTGTGACGTTTTGGGCATTGGAACGGTTGGTACGATCGCCCTGGGGCAGAGTGCTCAAGGCAATTCGAGAAGATGAACAGGTGGCGAAAGCGCTAGGAAAAAATGTCTTCGCCTACAAACTGCAATCTTTGATGATTGGCGGTTTTATTGCGGGGTGGCGGGGCGTTTCTGGCTTGGCAGTTGAGTACGGTATATCCGCGCAGTTTCGAGACGCAAATCACCTTTGACACCTGGACGATCATTGTGTTGGGTGGGGCGGGCAGCAACGCCGGAACGCTACTCGGTGCGGCAATTTTTTGGGCATATACGACACTGACGCGATCGCTCGATCAGTTCATTCCTCTAGGGGCTGACCAGGTTGGCGCGTTGCGAATTATGCTCATCGGTCTACTGCTGATGGTGCTGATGATCTGGCGACCCCAGGGAATTTTGGGCAACAAAGACGAACTGACCCTCGGTAAGTAAGCACATTTTGATTGAACATGAACGACACAACAACCATTCCCATACTTCCTGTGCTCTCGGCCGCTGGCTTGGTCAAAAGTTTTGGAGGCGTAGTTGCGGTGAATGAAGCGGCGATCGAGGTGGTTCCTGGCAGCATCACAGGGCTGATTGGCCCCAACGGCGCAGGCAAAACGACTTTGTTCAATCTGCTGTCAAATTTTATCCATCCCGATCGGGGGCGCGTGATTTTTGATGGTGAACCGATTCAAAATTTGCCCCCACACGAAATCACCCAACGCGGTATGGTGCGGACGTTTCAGGTCGCTCGCGTTTTATCTCGTCTGTCGGTGCTAGAAAATATGCTGTTAGCCGCGCAGCAGCAAACGGGCGAAAACTTTTGGAGCACCTGGTTTCTGGGGGGCAGAATTGCCAAAGAAGAGCGAGAAGCCCGCGATCGAGCTATGGAGATTCTCGCCTCGATCGGTTTAGTAGAAAAAGCCCAAGACTATGCAGGCGGTCTGTCTGGAGGGCAGCGCAAACTGTTGGAAATTGCCCGCGCGTTGATGACTCGTCCTAAGTTAATTTTGTTGGATGAACCTGCCGCCGGAGTGAACCCCACTTTGATTCATCAGATTTGCGAATATATTGGCGATCGCAATCGTCAGGGTATGTCTTTTCTCATCATCGAGCACAACATGGATGTGATCATGTCGCTCTGCGATCGCGTGTATGTTTTGGCAGAAGGCAGCAACCTTGCTGTCGGCACACCCAGCGAAATTCAAACCAATCCAAACGTTCTAGAAGCTTATTTGGGTCAGTGAATCTAGAGTGCTCGAATTCACCAGAGCATCAGGACGATCGCAGATTTTTGCTGAGTCTTCGAGGGTTGAAACCCGATCGCAGAGGGTGACATCTCCCTCTTAGACTAAAGTGGGGTTGAGTTTGTAGAACGCAGTACCTCGGAGGTCTAGATGGCAAGGGTTCGCTTAGAGGATATCACGCGACGGTTTAGCAAATCTGTCGCGATCGCAGACATCTCGTTTGAGGTTCCTGATGGCGAGTTTTGGGTGCTGGTCGGCCCATCTGGATGCGGTAAGTCTACGATTTTGAGGACGATCGCCGGATTGGATGCCGCCACCTCTGGCAACCTGTACATTGGTGACACGCTGGTCAATCAAATTCCGGCTCGGCAGCGAGATGTTGCGATGGTGTTTCAAAACTACGCCCTCTACCCTCACATGACGGTGGCTGAAAATATTGCCTTTGGGCTGAAGATGCGTCGCGCAGACTCTAACACCCTGCAAGAACGCATAGAGACAGTGGCTCAGATTTTGGATATTGCCCATCTGCTCGATCGTAAGCCCCGCCAGCTATCGGGTGGGCAGCAGCAGCGAGTGGCACTCGGAAGAGCGATCGCCCGTCAACCCCAGGTGTTTCTGCTCGACGAACCTCTGTCTAATTTGGATGCCCAACTGCGCGATGGCACTCGATCAGAACTTAAACAACTCCATCAGCGCGTCGGCATCACTACGATCTACGTCACCCACGATCAGGTCGAAGCAATGACTTTAGCCGATCAGATTGTGATTTTAGAGCGAGGCACGATTCAACAAATTGGCACTCCCCAATCTATCTATGCTCAACCTCAAAATCGCATGGTAGCCACGTTTTTGGGCAGCCCCGCGATGAATATTTTGCCCGTCACCTATACGGGGTCAGGCTTTGCGATCGCCGGACAGACCATCCCCTGCCCCGCAGCGCTTCAGTCCAAGCTTGTTCCTAGACAGCAGCTTGACCTCGGCATCCGTCCCGAACATCTGCAAATCAGCCCTGATTCGGGCCATTTGATTACCGAAGTCAGCCTATCCGAACCTCTAGGCAAAGAAACCCTGGTTCGAGTGACATTACCATCCCAGCGATCGTTGATTCTCAACCTGCAAGTTTCACCCCATCTCAATCTGCGTCAGGGCGATCGCCTGCCTCTGACTCTGGATCTGACTCATCTTTTCCTATTTGATCCGGGGACGGGCGATCGTCTCTACCCCAAAAGTTATTAACCCGGCAGCCTTTGTTCGTGCATAGAGCCGGGTTTTGACTTCGCTCAAGTTTGAAAGACGGGAAGCCAGAAAATTATGATTCCTGACCGTCAACGATACAACTCCTGAATCCATTCCCATTCTCGTGCTAGACCTTCTGCCAAAGACACCTGCGGCTGATAGCCCAAAATTGTCTGCGCCTTAGAAACATCGGCCGCCGTGTGCCGTGCATCTCCCATTGCTTTCTCAACATACTTGCGACCAATCGGACGGCCCACGATCGCCTCCATCGTGTCGATCACTTCTGCCAAAACGACCCGACTGCCGCCGCCAATGTTAAAAACTTCTCCCACAGACTCCGAGACCACCGCCGCCGCCAGGTTGGCCGCGATCGCATCACTCACAAAAGTGAAGTCTCTGGTTTGCTGCCCATCTCCATAGATAGCGATCGGTTGCTCATCTAACACAGCCTTAAAAAATTTGTGGAACCCCATATCTGGACGCTGCCGCGGGCCATAGACGGTGAAGTAGCGCAATGCACAATAGGGAACCCCAAAGTTGTGATGATACAAGCCACACAACCTTTCTGCGGCCAGCTTCGTGATGCCGTAGGGCGAAACAGGCTGGGGGCAAATCGTCTCATAGGTTGGCAGCGTTTCCGCATTGCCATACACCGAAGAGGTCGAGGCGTAGATAAATCGCTTTAGGTTTTTGGCATCTTTCGCGGCTTCTAGCATCACCTGAGTGGAACTGATATTTCGCTCGGTGTAAGCCCGAAAGCCTTGCCCCCAACTGGCCCGCACTCCCGCCTGGGCTGCTTGATGGTAAACCACATCCACATCGCGCAAAAGGGATTGCCAATCGAGAAACTGAATGTCTCCCTCAACTAAATTAAAAGCAGGATTTTCAGCGAACTTGGAAACATTCTTCCACTTCAAGGTGGGGTCGTAGTAGTTGTTGAATTCGTCAATGCCGATGACGTGTTCTCCGCGATCGAGCAGCGCTTCTACAAGATGAGAACCGATAAACCCTGCTGCGCCTGTGACGATATTTGTAACCATACTTTTCCTCTGCCTACGAAGGGTTATCTCAATATAAATTTGCGATGATTTTACTAAGTTTCATCGCTTGATCTTGCTAACAAGCTGTTGCAAGATTCCTGATTTCTTAGGGGTTTGAGATTGTACGATCGACGGCTTTGCTTCGTGCAAATAGCGATGGTGCTCCCAGATATCCCAATAAGGGCAACCTGGCTGAATTCTAATACCAGCCCAGTGTAAATATTGAAGTGATTGCTCGACATTTGGATCGATCAATTGGTGGTTTCCAGTGGGGACAAAATGGCTCGTGCCTCCCCAGTTTCCAGGAGCACCGCCAAGTCGGCGGACGATATTAAATCGATGCTGTATTCGCTTCAAAATCATGTAGTTGATGATTGGCTGATCGGAGGTCTTTTGAGAAAAATCAAAATACTCAGGATGTGCCGCACATTCTGCAAAGGTGTCGTAGATTTCTTGCTCAGAAATCAAGCCTTTTTTAGAAGCCCAAAATCCACCATTAAAAATATCTTTCAGATCGGTTTGGGTAAAGATATTTTCTTCGAGCACTTTGGAGGTGAAAACATTTTTAATTCCGCCCAGATGTTGATAGTCGCAGCAGAGGAAATCGTACTCAGAAAAGTAGTTTAGATTGTCGATAATCTTCTCGAACACCACAATATCGGTGTCGATGTAGAGAAATTCATCAAACTCACCAAACCAACAAGCCTGCTTGCGAAACTGATTGGGGCGCGCAAAAAAGTTGCCGCCAAAAACTTCGTGTAGCCGCTTAGATAAGCGATCGATAAACTCCAGATCTCCATAGACTTCAACACCATGACGCTGCTTGAGAATTTCTGCAACATTGTGATAGTTGTCGTCATAGGGAATCAGCACGATCGGTGTTTCTGAATCATAAATGCGAATGCTATTGATCAGAGCGATCGCATGATCCGTTACTTTATCATTGCAGTAATGTAAATTCCGCGACTCATGATCAAACTCCTGTAGCTGACTTAATTTTTTGCAAAACTCGACTCACCAAACTTGGTTCTGAAGGCAAATAGGAGCGGGGTGGCTCCGTAAAAACGGGTCGATTTTCTAACTCGTATAAATATCGATAGTGCAAGAATAAATCTCGATAGGGAAACTCAACGTTTTCTCCTGCACAAATTTCTTGAAATAGGCTAGACGACAACCCAATGTAGTGCAAATAAGTCAGGCGGTTGCCTCGATCGTACAGGATATGATTTTGCTCCACAAAGTGAGATGAGGTCACACAGCACCCTGTTTTTTGATCCGTAGGCAGTTCTAAGGCAAAGTTGTAAACCGATCGCTCCGATCGCATGACCATATAGTTCAAAACTGGCTGATCGGCAGACATCAGATATAAAATTTCTGATTCTCCCTCCTTCAGGTTCGACAGCAACTTGTCTCTTTGTTCTTGATTAAAACTATCTTTTTTGGCTGCATAAAAGCCTGAACAAAAGATCGTAGATTGCATTTTTTCAGGCGGAAGCAATGCAGCAAGTTTGGGTGAGTTAATGTTGTAGACATGACCCGGATCGGTGTATTGAAAATCGTAAACTACCCAATCATGAGTATCTAATTGACGGAAAATCTGCTCAACTTCTCCCATCAACAGTGTATCGGCATCCATGTAGATGAAGCGATCGAAGGGGCCATCAAACGCACACATCCGACGATGGGCCCCAAAGCGATGCACACCATGCTGCTGATAAGACCGACTGCATATCTTCTGCCAATGGGCTTCGGCATTGGCATTTGTTGCCCAAACCTCCCGAAAAAATTGATCCCAACGGGCGATCGATGCTTGATCTTGATAGAGATGAACGTTGGGTCTACGGGCAATTTCTGCCGTGATTTTCTCGATGTTGTTGTCGTAAGGATAAACACAAACAGGCATGTCTCCCAAAATGGACTCAATGCTGTTGAGTAAGGCAATTAACTGATCGTAAACGTTGTCGTTGGCGAGGGTGCAGATTCCATTCATAGAAAGGGATGAGGGATAAGGGATGAACTAGAATTTTGGGTCTAGAATTTTGGGTCTAGAATTTTTGGGTCTAGAATTTTTGGGTGTAGTCGGAGAGCCAGTTTAAGAGGTTGAGTTTGTGGAGAATGATTTGTCTGGCTTCGGCGATCGCGTCTTTTGCGGCGTACCAGGCATCGGGGGTGGCGGTGACTTCTTGAATGTAGACCATGCCTTTTTCGTCCAAGCTAGGTAATCTTAGAAAACTCCCAGGCGGCAATAATTTATCGGCTGCCGAGCCACCATAGTAAATGGGCAGACACCACGACAGCAGAGAATCCCAGAGTTTTTCGCTCACATACCAGTCGTTGTCGGCGTAGTTTTCGATCGCCAGATTGTAGCGATAGGGAGACATGGCATACCATTGCTGTTGACTTTGCCCGTAGTTTGCGCCCAGGTGGGCAAGTCGCGACCATATAGGTCAAAAACAACTTGGTTAGATTGCAACAGGCGCAGAAAGTCTAGACGTTTGCGGTGATTCTCGGTACGGCTGATGCCAGAGGTGATCCAGCTACAAGGGCGAACTTTTGCCGGGGGTGGCATTTCGTCCAGTTCGCGGAACGAGTTGTGGATGTACCAGATCGCAGGCATGTAGTCAGGGACGGGCGCAGCATCATCGGGGCCAGAAACATAGCCGCAATATTGTTCTGCTCCACGGTAATTGCGCGTGTTGGTGGCGATTACTTCCTCTAGAGGAGGTTCTCTCAGCAGGTAGAGAATGTGATCTTTGGGCACGCCGCGCAGTTGAGCCTGAATGTCGGGGAGGGGTGTGGGCTTGCGAAACTTGTCTCGCCAAGAACGGGGCACGGGCGATCGCGGAAAATCAAATTGATACATCAGCAGAAAGTCTGGTTGTGCCGCCGAAGCCTGAATTTCGATATTGCCCCACTGCCCAAATGGGTAGGGCGTTTGCTGCCACAGCCAATCACTCGGACTTGGATTTAGCCCTGCATAACTACTCAGCATTCCGACCACTTTTCTGCTCATATCCTCACAGGGTTCCTTCGATACAAAAAGTCAATACAAAAAGCTCGATACAAATAATTAGGACTATTTAATCTCTGCTGCCTGATGCCGCAGCGTGGAAGGCTCCCCAGAAGTCTGACTGCGCGCCTCTAGCGATTCCAGTTCTTCTAGCAAGTGCAGCGCTGAGTGATAGGCATCTTGGGTAAACTTCGCTTGATCTTCTGCGTCATCAATCACGCCATCTACAACCAATCTCAGAGAGCCAATCATTGCGTTGAGCGAGGTTCGCAGTTCGTAGGAGGTTTGGGCCAGCAGGGTGTCAGAGTTTTTGCCTTGCTGCTCTTTGTCTGAAAACTGCATGGCGTATAACCGGGCGTAGTGCCCATCGCGGCGGAGCAGTTCTGCGTGGGAGCCGACCTCTACCACTCTGCCTTTGTCGAGCACTGCGATTTGGTGGGCTTTCTGAATGGTAGATAGGCGGTGGGCAATTACCAGCGTGGTGCGATCGCGGCTTAGGTCATCTAATGCCTGTTGTACCAATCGCTCAGACACGGTATCTAGGGCACTCGTTGCCTCATCCAAAATCAGAATGTCTGGGTTTCGCAGCAGGGCGCGGGCGATCGCTAATCTTTGGCGCTGTCCACCGGAAAGCATGACCCCGCGATCGCCGATCGTGGTGTCAAACCCCTGGGGTAGTTTGATGATGAATTCGTAAGCATTGGCACGTTTTGCGGCTTCGATCACGTCGTCGTCGGTGGCGTTGTCGCGGGCGTAGGCGATGTTGTTGCGGACAGAATCATTGAACAAAAAGGTATCTTGGCTGACAATGCCCATCGATCGGCGCAAGTCTCTGGGGTCAAAATCTTTGAGGTCTGTGTCGTCGATCGTAATCTGCCCGCCTGTGGGGTCATAAAATCGCGGCAACAGGTCTGCCAGGGTCGATTTTCCTGCGCCGGAGGAGCCAACTAGCGCTAGGGTCGTCCCTTTGGGCAACCACAAATCAATGCCGTTGAGCACGAGATCTTGATGGTTGGGGTAGGCAAAGCTGAGCGACTCAAAGCGAATCCCAGTTTGCATCGGCGTATAAGACTTAGCCCCATTTTGCATGAAAGGCTTGTTGTCGCGTCTGAGAAAATCGTGCACCACTGCCACACTAGGAGCGGCACTAGCAAAACTGCTGCGAATGCCGTTTAGTTGAGAGACAAACGGCAAAAGGCGAAAGAGAATCAACAAATAGGTGAGCAACACCGTAGAGAGGGCGGCAATCTGATCGGCGAAAAAGGCACGACCCAAAACGACGATCGCCAGCACCGTAAGAATTCCCGCCATTTCGTTGATCGGCCCGACGAGGGCGGTGTTGGCCTGCGACTGAAATTCTGCCTTTTCTCGCTGGCGAATCAGTTGATTGAGTTTCTGATATTCTTTGGCTTCGCTGCCCGTTGATTTGACTAGACGCATTCCGTTCAAAATTTCGAGCAGTGCCACTGAATATTCACGGGACTGTTCTGAAAGCTGCTTGCCGTAGATTTGGGCACGTTTGACAAAATAACTATTTGCCAATGACACCAAAAACAACAGCGCTGTAGAAGCGAGAGTTAGCTGCCAGGAGATCGCCAGCAACAACCCGACGAATACTAAAACAGTCGCAGAAACTGTCACCATTTGAATCGCTACTCGGATGGCTCCCGCTGCCTGGGCAACCTCTGCACCCAGACGATTGATCAAGTCCCCCACTTTGGTTTTGGCGTAGAAATCAATATCGACATCTAGCAGTAGTTTCAGCCCTTCGTTGCGGATATCGTTGACCAGTGCACGCGACAGATGGCTGGAGGCGAGAGAACTTACATAGGTCGTGGCGTTTTTGAGCAAAATTGCCAGCACAATCAACCCCAGCATGATCAAAAGCTGATTGCTGCCGCCACCATTCATCTGAGCCAAAATTGGTTGCAAAATCGGTGGTGCACCTTTGAAGTTGACCTGTTGCCCCAAAAATCCCAAAATCACAGGGACAATCAACACCGTGCTGACACCGTTAAACAACGCTCCTGAGAATCCTAAAACGATCGTCACGACGATCCATAGGGGATAGCGGAGAGCAAAGTTGAGGAGCAGTTTGTTGGGGGACATGCACAAGTTCCAAATAAACGATAGGGCTTAGAAAATTTAGAAAATGATTGATAAAACTTTTGTTGACAAAACTTTTGGGCGGCAATTCTTTCTTATTTATCCCGTCATTGCTAGAAGTCGATCAGGTTGATTCAAAAACAGGTGGGCTAAAAAAACCGACCGGATGAGATATGACAGAGGATACTGCGATCGCACCGCCTTTTCCTGATAGCAAGGCTGGAAAGTTTTACACCTTAAAGATGAGACGATCCAAGACACTCGATTGCTCCTTCAGTTTTAAACTGGAATCGTGGGTTCGATCCGGATTTAAGGCGATCGGCGAGTACACCAGATTACCCAGAGAGCTACTTAGTCCTTGAGAAATGGGAAAGTGGTGGATTGGGTGGGTATTTTTAGGAAGTTATCTTAGTCAGCAAATTTTAGTCAGCAAATATGATCAGCACCGAGATCAGCACCCATGAGTTAGAACTGCCGCAGTCACTTGATCACGTCTCGCTGCCCGATCAACTGCCGCCGATCGTGCTCGTTGCCTTTACCCGTCCTGAGCTTTTGCAGCAGGTTCTTTTGGCGATTCGTCAGCAAACGCTATTGCCCCGCCAGATTATTGCCTTTGTCGATGGGGCGAGAAGCTCCAAAGATGAACCTTTAATTCATGAATGTATTGAGTTACTAAAGGATTTTTCGCGGCAAATTCCCGTCGAGGTGATTGCCAGACCTAAAAATTTGGGCTGCGATCGCAATGTCGTTTTGGCTCTGACTGAGGTATGTTCTCGCTACGATTCGCTGATCTATTTAGAAGACGATGTAGTTCCCAATCCGGGCTTTTACGATCGCATGTGTCGTTTGCTGACAGCGTATCGCCCCTATCCTCAAGTTGGCTCGGTCTCAGCCTTTGCCAATTTTCCTCATGAGCTAGAACCCCTGATCGATCGCGATTTTATGGTATCTAACCGGATTTTTGCCTTGGGGTTTGGCATTTGGCGCGATCGCTGGCAAAAACTCAATTTGGCGGGTCAATCTCAGGGGGCAAATCCCTTCAAAAACTTCTACAACATTCCGGCAACCATTCAAACTAAGCACACGCTGTTAAATCAGTTCTTCCTAGAAAAAAATAAACAAACTGATTGGGTCATCACCCTGACGCTGAATGCACTGGCTCACGATCTGATCCATATCACACCCAAAGTATCTTTTGTGCGAAACATTGGATTTGGACACCCAGAAGCCAAGACCTACCGGGGAGCCGAACCCGACTGGATTAATTTCAGGTTTGACCCGACCGCTCACCCAGACAGTTTGCCCTCCAGTCTAGACTTGATGCCTGTGTTGGCAAAGCCCTTGGAGGGCATTGAGTTAGCGGCGCACCTAGAAAAGGCGAGCGGCGTGTGGTTGAGTTTGCCTGCGATCGGGCATTTCTGGCGTAAATATCCAGGCTTCGAGAATTTCTCTGCGTTTCTGAAGCTATTCTTAGCCCGTCTGCCGATGATGATCAGACGCTGGCGAAAGGGTTTGCTTGTATAAGAGAGCAGGAGCAGTTCTTTTTATCTCTACGCACAGACTTAATAGTACAATCCATTGTCCTACCTCCACATTACCGACCTAATCAGCCACTGATATATCATGAGTCAATACAAGCGTACTTTATCAGAGCTGAAGGGAAAAGCAACACTGTACTGGCCTCAAGAACTACTTCAACAAGCTGGCGAGGTCAGTGTTCTTCCATTACTCCTGAAGACTCAGGATAAATTTATCAGTGTTCTAACGTTGGCGGATGATGCGCCAGATGCATGGAGAAAACTTGTAGATGTGTCTGCAGAAATGAAGGGCAACATTTTCCTAAAACATCTGATGGTGTTGAGCGACCTTGCTGGAGAAGCGCTGAACAAATACCCGCCTCTATCTAATTTTTTTACGGACGGGGTAATGGAATATACATGGCGTGAACAATTATATTCTTACAAATTCAAACAAATCTCTAAAAAAGTTGCTTTAACCAATTCTTCTTTATTAGTTGATGGAAAAATCTTATCAAAGGACGAGAACTAAGTGAGAAAATGGAAGACGTTGTTATGCTTTTGCTACATGGTTCTTCTTCAAGCAATAACACCTTTCCAGAAGATGCTAAAGAAAAATGCTTGCTAGGTAGTCTTCTTGGAAACTCTGAAGAACTGAAAAAGTTCATCAAGCAGAGTTATATCAGGGTAAGTCGTCAAATTGGAGGAGCTAATGCGGCAAAACTAGGAAAAGTAGCAGAAGACTTTGTGCTCAAAATTTTAAAGCGCGAACTTTCTGGCTGGACTCTTAAAAGAAATGGAAAAGTCACAGGTATCAGTCATACAGATGACGGGAGGGAGACTTCTTTCGATATCGTTGCTAAGTCGCCAAACAGCAAATATTTTGCTATTGAGATCAGTTTTCAATTTACAACTAATGGAACGATTGAAAGAAAAGCTCGTGAAGCTAAGGATAGAGCGCGCTTACTTCAAAGCGCAGGGCATTTTATTTGCTATGTCATAGATGGTGCAGGAAATATTAATATTAGAGAAAATGCAGTGAAGACAATTTGCAATTATAGTGATTGTACAGTTGCTCTATCCGAGACTGAAATTGTTCTTCTTTCTCAGTTCTTAAAAGTAGCTTCCATCGAATAATTGGATTCATAACAAATGGCGCATTGGAGTGAAAATAGTAAAAAATTAAATATAAGATTTATTAGAGTTGTAAGCTTGGCGCAACTCAGGCAAATTGACTCAAACTTGCCTGCCATTTATTTTTTTGGTTGCCTTATTCAAAGACATCTGATGGTTCGCAGGTTTCCGCTCCCTTTCTCAATAGTTTTGCTCAGTTCTGCTCTAAATTACACCAACAATCTGTTGTCTGTATCTTAACTTCTCCACCCCATGCTGCGACGATGTTGCCGTCCATACAAAGTAGTCTGAAGCTGCATTTATGGATAGCAATCAAAACTAATTTTGCAGCATATATTCACGAAGAAGGAACACTTCGTAAAAGCCATATTTCTCTCTTGATTTTAAGTCAATATAAGGGATCATTGCAGCATACCAAAACACGAGTTAAGTACTCTTACTGCCCTGCCTGCAATAAAACTACTAAAGATTATGGCGGTAAAAAGCACACCTACCATGAATATGGCACACTAATATCAGATGTTTGGAGAGATATAGAGTTTGATCCAGATCAAGGCATTGGTTCTATCGTCGATCGCTTAAGCGATCTTTTTGGACTTGATCCGTACAGAGATCTGTTTTCAATAGACTCTCAGGACTTGCTTGAATTCTTTGAAGACACAAGCTCACCCCTTGTAGAAGAATTGGATTTCAATCTTAAAACTGATGTTCAGGTAAGCGGTCACTTATCTAGCCATCTCATCAATGATGATTGCATCAAGGCATTACATCGCCTGCCTGATAACTCAATCGATTTTTGTTTTGCCGATCCACCCTATAATCTAAAGAAAAAGTACGATCGTTGGGACGATTCTCTCGAATCAACTCAATACTTTGAGTGGTGCGACCGCTGGCTCTCTGAAATGTATAGAGTTCTCAAGCCGGGGCATACTTTAGCTGTGCTAAATATTCCCCATTGGGTAGTTCGGCACTATCAATTTTTAGCATCAAGAATGCAGTTTCAGGCATGGATCGCTTGGGAAGGATTGAGTTTTCCTGTCAGACTGATTATGCCCGCTCACTATGCAATTCTATGTTTCTCCAAGGGATATCCACGATCGCTTCCAGGACTTTCGAGCACGGAGAATTCCTATCTTCAACCTTTAGGTGAAAACTATTGCTTAAGATCAAGATGTGTCTCTAAAAGAAATGCATTGGGAGCTTCAGATAGAACAGCCATTTCAGACATTTGGCATGATATTCATCGCCTCAAGCATAATAGTCGTCGAGTCGATCACCCCTGTCAGTTGCCTCCGTTATTAATGCGTCGCTTGTTCGAGTTATTTACCGCTCCAGATGAAATAATTTTAGATTGCTTTAATGGAGCAGGAACTTCAACCCTGGTAGCCCATCAATTGCATCGAAGATTTATAGGCATTGAGCTTTCCAAGCAGTATCATGAAATCGCTCTAGCAAGACATAGGCAACTAGAAGAGGGGGGCGATCCATTTGCAAAAGTTAACGCAATTCCAAAAGCAAAAAATAGCCCAGTAGAACGTTTAGTTAAACAAAAATATCAAGTCTCTAAGAAGACGCTTCAACTAGAAGTCAAGCGAATTTCAAAGGAAATTGGGCATCTGGCCTCTAGAGATGAAGTAGAGAAATTGAGCCAATTTTCTATCACCTATTTTGATGAGTACTTCAGTAGCTGGGGTGAGGTTTGCGCTGCGGCTAGAACTACTGGAATGGCTGAAGTTCCTCAAAAAACCGTGCAGTTGGATGATTGACAAAGCTCTCATCACCCTCATCTCAAATCCTCTCATGAAGGGATCTATGAAAAGTCTCCCATTTGATGGGAGACTAAACCAAAATTGGCACTGCAAAATCGGATGAACTCTGACCAAATTCAAGCCCTGTTCGATCGCATCGCCCCGGTATACGACGAACTGAACACCGTCCTCAGTTTGGGGCAGCACCGCATCTGGAAGCAAATGACCGTCAAGTGGAGCGGTGTTAAGCTGGGAGATACGTGCCTCGACCTGTGCTGTGGCAGTGGCGATATTGCCCAGATGTTAGCGGAAAAAGTCGGGCGGGCGGGGCAAGTTTACGGGGTAGATTTCTCGTCGGCTCAGTTAGAAGTGGCCCGCGATCGTGCCGAACGTCGCTGCCTGAAGCCGCCCATTCAGTGGGTCGAGTCAGATGTGTTGAGCTTGCCCTTTGAGGACGATCGTTTCGATTGCGCCACGATGGGCTACGGCTTGCGGAACGTGTTAGATATTCTTCGCAGCCTCAAAGAAACTCATCGCGTTCTCAAACCTGGAGCTACGGCGGCAATTCTCGACATGCACCGACCCAGCAATTCCTTAGTCAGAAGCTTTCAGCAGTGGTATCTCGATGAAGTCGTAGTTCCGGCCGCGCAAAAGTTTGGCTTCACCGAAGAATATGCTTACATTGCGCCCAGCCTGGATAAATTTCCCACGGGTGCAGAACAAGTCAGCTTTGCGCGTCAAGCAGGTTTCTCGGTTGCCACACACTATCCGATCGCGGGCGGTACGATGGGAGTGTTAGTCATTCAGAAGGGACGACGGTGAGCAAAGAAAGAAGGGCAACCTGAGCCGCTCTGATTTTCAGAGTTCTAGCCTTTTCTTCTGGATGGGTTGATCGACCCTTAGCTCAATTTCCCTTCACGTCTCCTCCTTCCTTTCTCCGTACCCCTGTGGATCTCTCTAATTTTTGGCTCTTTGCGGCTCCCCCGGTTGTGGGTGGCATTATTGGCTATTTCACCAACGATATTGCCATCAAGATGCTATTTCGCCCCTATCGGGCGCTCTACATTGGCGGCAAAAAAATTCCTTTTACGCCCGGTCTGATTCCGCGAAACCAGGAACGATTGGCGAAACGGATTTCTGACACCATTATGGGGTCACTGCTCACACCAGAAGAACTGCAAAACTTAGCACGCAGGCTACTCAAAACCGAACGAGTTGAAGCGGCTTTGCTCTGGCTATTAAAGCTGGCGCTAGATCAAGTTCAGTCTGGAAAGGAGAAAAAAACCGCTAAAATTTTGGCGAGCATTTTGCGAGATTTGTTTAGCCAATCGCTGCCTCGACTGCTAAAAGTGCTGGCACGGCGCGAAGATTTTTTGGAAGATCAGCTCAACCAAATTTTTGATCAAATTGTTCTCGAATTTCAGCTTAGTGATGAGCAGTCGGCTAACTTATCAGACTGGCTTTTGCAAGTGGTTTTGCCTCCCGATCGCATTCGCCTGGTGTTGATTGATTTTTTGACCGATCGTAACATTCAAGTCATTGACGAAGGGTTTCGTGAGAAAACAAGTGGAACCTATTGGGTGGTTGCCAATCTTTTTGGGGTGAGAAATTCTCTGACTCGTCTGCGTACATTTTGCCTCGACGAGCGCGAGGCCTGTAATACCGTCTTAGCCGAATTGGTATTTTCGCTGGGCGTGAAATCTCGATCGAAGGAGTGGCTGCAAAATCTTTCGTTACAAAATCTGCCCGTTTCAACAGTTAGGCAACTCCGCAAAACTATGCGTGAGAGTGTGCGTACCTATCTGCAAGATCGGGGGTCAGATGTGCTGCAAGGTTTGAGTGAGTCAGTCGATTGGGAAAATGTTGCTAATGTGATCTTAAATCGTCTTCAAACTTCAGAAGCGGTGAGCAGTTCTTTAGAGTTAATTAGTCAAGAACTTGCCTTAATTTTGGAGCGCTATTTAGAGCGAGATTTAGAAAAAATTGTCGAACAGGCAATTCCAATTTTGAACATTGACCAAGTGATTATCGATCGGGTTAAGGCTACTTCTCCGGGCGACTTAGAGAACGCAATTAATGGCATTGTGCAAAGTGAATTGCAGGCGATCGTCAATCTAGGCGGCATTTTAGGGTTTGTGATCGGGCTGCTACAATCCGCCGTTCTTTTGCTGCGTTAATTTGGCATCGTGAAGAATGCCAGTCATTTTAATTGTCCCGTTCGATTCAATCTCTCAATTGTTCAGGCGCATTCAAGGCGGTTTCAAGAAGCGCTACGATCGCTGTTTTATTTTCATACACGAAAACTAGGTGATCTTTGGCACGGGTCATTGCCGTGTAAAGCCCTGCTTTGGTTTCAAAATTACGATCGCTGTCTTCGAGTGCTTCAGTCATAAAGTCAATTCCTACCAAGATTACTGCCTCAAACTCTACCCCTTTAACCGCATTCCAGGAATCTATAATGACGTAAGAACGATCGAACCTATCTGTAACTCGTTCTCTCGAATTCATCGGTGCATGATGATTGATTGCCAGGTTTCTTAGCTCTTTGCTAATCGCTTGCTTAATGGATTTTGCAGATGGATTAGTGGGATCGACTAAAATCGCGATCGACGATTCTGCATGAGATTCTAGAGCCATTTTTACTTGCAAAGCTACTTCGACTGCCATACGATCGCCACTAACCTGTAAGAGCATAGGACGCAGACCTGAACTTCTTAATAATCTTTTTCTAGGTTCAACAATTTTGTCGATCGTAGGACTATTTTCGCGCTTTTCAGTTTTCATTCCTGCCTGTTCTAGCGCAGGTTGAATAAACTTCCAGGCAAGTTCAAGAATTTCAGGTGCGTTTCGATAGTTCAGATCAAAATTTGCGATCGCCCTACTACATCAATTCCTAGTTTCGACCAACTCCAGTCGCTTTTTCTGCGATGTGCTTGCCCATAAACAGATTGAGCATTGTCGTAAACAAAAAACAAAGAATTAGTTTGTGGATCTAAAACTTCTAGCAATGCTTGAAACCATTCATCATAAAAATCTTGTGCTTCGTCGATCAAAATAGCTTGATATTTTTGCTGTGCAAATTTTGATTTTTGGGCAAGCTCGATCACTTTCTGCCTTGAAGTTTGCTCCTGATCAAACCGATAATCATATTGAAACTGATAAGCCCATTGATGAAATGTACAGCATTCTACTTTTAGCTCTTTTTGTTTGAGTTGAGTTTCAATCCATCCTTTCATGAAGCGGTTGTAAGATAGAACGAGAACCCGATCGAACTTCTCTGCTACAGCTTTTTCAACTCGATCTTTGAGCACTAAAGACTTTCCTGAACCTGCAACTCCTCGGATTAGTGAATGGCCACTAAAATTAAAGTTTTTTGCTTTGTTTTGTGGGTCATCTGATATCGTTTGACTTGCCCTCTGGTTAATCGTTTGCCGAAAGTCGATCCACTGCATTAATGACACTCCTCAATCCCTGGGTGTTTAGGAAGAGTGCCCAATGACGATCGCAATCTAACCGATATCTGGCATTCAGAACCGTGAACACAAATCGCTCAATAATTAGTAGCAAAAATACATCAACTCATTCTTTCTGTAGCAGCCCTAAATAATTTGTGAGGAGAAAGGTATTGTGAGAAAGGATTCCGCAGAAATTCTTTCTCGCAATGCAGATAGAATCGCTATTTCTCTCATTTCTTTCGCTAGATTTCTTAGTCGTCCAACGAAGCCAGCGCAAACTTAGACGGCGGCTGATCAATTCGGGCGGCCGTTGCTAACTTTTGCAGAAACTCTTCTGCAAGCGATACAAATGCTTTCGACCCGGCCGTCCCCGGATTAGACAACACAACAGGCGTAAAACTATCGACTGCTCTCGACACATTCACATCTGGCGGAATGCGAGTTTTAAACAGCTTTGCCTCACTAAAATCTTCGTTCAGTCGCCGCATCACCTGCCCATAATAGCGGCTCGAAAACACGTTTCCTGATAAAGAAAAGGCGATTCCTAGTAAATTGGGAGCGCTTGGCGTATCTTCTTTATGGGTCTCTTTGAGTTTAGAAATTCGTCTTTCTAATAACTGAATTCCAATTAGCGAGAGTGGCTCAGGCTTAGCTGGAATAAGGTAAAAATTACTAGCCAGTAAGGCACTGCGAGTAATCAAGTTATACCCAGGTGCACAGTCAAGAATAATCAGATCATAGTTTTTAGCGATCGGCTGCAAAATACTCTGAATTAATGTTTTCTCAAAGCCATTCCAAATCGTTTCAAAGTTGACTTGCCCTTGCTGAATTGCCTTGCGATGCAGCATTTCTGACACCAAATATTCATCATAGAGATCGATATCTCCTGGCAACAAATCTAACCCTTTAACATTACAAACATACGATCGCACTGCCTCTGAAACCGTCGTTGTAAGTTGAGGATCTGAGAGAATCGATCGCTTGATTAATTGCCTCAAGGTTCGCTTTTCGTTGCGAATTTTTGCAAAATCTGCGGGGGTCATCAAGCTCAGTGTGGCGCTGATTTGAGTATCTAAATCTACGATCAAAACTTTTTTGCCATGATTCTTCGCAAGGCAAGTTGCAAGATTAACGGTGAGCGTTGTTTTGCCGACTCCACCCTTCATATTTGCGGTTGCGATTACGAATGTCATGGGCGATTCCTCAGCGTGCTTGCTAGTTCCAGACAAGAGGTTAGGCACTCAATATACTACCTGTCGGTGAGAATCTTGCAACTAAACTTGCAACTATAGTTGCGAATTAGTAGTGAACTCGATATCGCTAAAAGTGCCCTCATCCTCCCAGTTTCCGCCTATTTGGGGAGATGGAGGAGCAAGAAAGGAATCAGGCTTTAAAGTCCCTCGCCCGCCCTGGGAGAGGGATTGGGGTGAGGGTCTTCTGAATTTTGTCGGTCAACCGGGATAGAGGTGTCAGCTACTCAGAATGCTTGCGCCTCTTCTCCGGAGTCAGATCGTCCCCAAGTTACACACTCACAAAGCAGAATGGTAGGCTGAAGCTAGATAAATTGTGGAGGATTGCGATCGTTGCATCCCCATCTCTTCCCAACCACTTGCACTTCACTGGCTGATCTGTGACTCCTTCTCCCCTGACCTCCGAACGCCTCCTCTTCACCCCTGCAACCCCCGATGCAGAGGCAATTCCCCTCATTTTTGCCTTTCCGAACGAATACAGTGTGGGCATCACTAGCCTGGGCTATCAGGTTGTGTGGGCGACCTTGGCGGCTCGGAGTGATTTGCAGGTCAGTCGTCTGTTTACCGATTGGCATGAATCTCTACCCCTGGAGCCAAAAATCCTCGGTTTCTCGATGTCGTGGGAGCTTGATTATGTCAATATTTTGAATTTATTAGAGTCGCTAGGAATTCCGGTTAGCAGTCGCGATCGCAGTGATCGTCACCCTATCGTTTTTGGGGGTGGCCCCGTTCTCACTGCTAATCCGGAACCGTTCGCAGAGTTTTTTGATGTCTTTCTTCTGGGCGACGGAGAGATATTGCTGGATGCATTCATCCATGCGTATCAAGAAGTGCGTGACTGCGATCGCCAAACTCAATTGCATCATCTCGCTCAAGTGCCCGGAATCTATGTTCCTAGCTTATATGCAGTCACTTATAGAAGCGCGGACGGCGCGATCGAGAAAATTGCACCGATCGACCCCACCACTCCCCCCTGCATTGAGAAGCAAACCTATCGCGGCAACACCCTTTCTGCCTCCACCATCGTCACCGAAAAAGCCGCCTGGGAAAACATCTACATGGTAGAAGTGGTAAGGAGTTGCCCAGAAATGTGTCGCTTCTGCCTGGCCAGCTATCTGACGTTGCCCTTTCGGATTGCCGATGTCGAAGCGGCGCTGATTCCTGCGATCGAACGCGGCTTGAAAGTCACCGATCGCCTAGGCTTACTCGGTGCATCTGTCACCCAACATCCTGAATTTGAGGCGTTGCTAGATTACCTCAATCAGCCTCAGCACGATCACGTTCGGGTCAGCATCGCCTCAGTGCGGACAAACACCGTCACCGAAAAACTGGCTCAAACTCTGGTAAAACACGACACAAAATCAATCACGATCGCCGTCGAAAGTGGCTCCGATCGTCTGCGGCAAATTATCAACAAGAAGCTGAGCAACGACGAAATTTTGCAGGCAGCCACCCACGCAAAGGCAGGTGGGCTGAGCGCCATCAAGCTTTATGGCATGGTCGGAGTTCCTGGAGAAGAACCCGACGACCTCGAACAAACCGTCGCCATGATGCGAGATCTCAAAAATCAGTTCCAGGTCTCCGCTTAACTTTAGGATGCAGCACCTTTGTACCCAAGGCTCACACGCCGTTTCAGTGGTTTGGGGTCAACTCTCAGGCAGAAAAACGGCTGCAATTTTTGCAGAAGCACCTGCGTCCTCAAGGAATCGATTTTCGCCCTGAAAGCTACAACTGGTCAGTGATTCAGGCACTTTTGTCGCGGGGCGATCGCCGGCTCTCAAAACTATTGCAGCTCACCCGACACTACGGCGACTCCCTGGGCAGCTATCGGCGGGCTTTCAAAGAACTGCGGGGGGAGATTCCGGATCTCGATTTCTATGTTCACGATACTTGGTCTCTGGAGCAAGTCTTACCCTGGAGTCACCTGCAAGGAGCCTTGCCCCAAACCACGCTGAAAAAGCATTTGTTGAGCGCGACTGCCCAGTTTAGTCAACCGCCACAGGAACTGGCGATCGCCGCTTGCTGAGTTTCTGCCGCCGCAGCGATTTTGCACCCAACCACACCCCTACTACCAGGACACCCAAGGCAGCAGATCCTTCAGGAACCGACTTCCCAGGAGGAACTTTTGAGTGCAGCACCGAGTAAGCCAAATCGCTAATCTTCTGATGCTCTCTCGCAGTCGGATGCAAGTTATCCCAAAACAAATATTGGTCGGGGTTGCTGCAATTTCCTGTAAAAAAGGGCAGCGGTACATTCAGGCAGGCATCGGTTGTGTTGGTAAAGCCAGAATTGGGATCGGCGATCGCCTGATTGACCAGTGAAAACACATCCAAAGACATCAGGTTTAAGCCAGAGTCAGGATTTAGCAGCGGCAGGCTCTTCAGCAGTTGAGACAAGGCATCATTGTGGGACTGGGTAATCAGCCCTAAGCCCCCAGCCACGATCGGGTTTTTATTCGTCTGGGGGAGCTTGCCCAAGTCAGCTAGGTTGGGAATGAGAAAGTTCTTTGCACCAATCTTGGCCAGATGAGTGATGGCGTTACCCAAATTGCTAACAGCAGTGTTAATTGTAGTCTGAGCAACTACAGGGTCGGCAAGGTTCAGTTGTTCGTTGAGATAGTCGTTCGCGCCTGCCCAGAGAATGTAGAGCGCATCGCCATCGGCCTTGGAGTTTTTGGCTTTGAAGCTGTCAATCTGCTGCTGCAAGCCTGGTAGCGTCACGCCAAGCGGGCTGAAAAGCGGATTCAGTTCGTTATCAGTGCCAGTTCTGGCTCCACCAACGGCAAAATTATTTTCGGTTGTTACTGATTTCCCAACTGGGTGGCTAGGTTTTCTACCCAGACGGGGCCGTTCGAGAACCGTCCGGGGCTGTAGGCAGGAGCATCGGGCAAGGGGAAAATTGATTTTGTAGCGTTTAGCGTATTGCCAACGTCTGAAAGGCTGTCTCCAAATACGTAGAGATTGCTAAAGGAAGCGGCTTCTGAGACCTTGGGTAGGGCCGTCAGAACGGCGATCGGTAAGGCGGTTAAAGTTATAGCTCTTGAAACTTTGGAGGCAATTTTGAGTAGAGTCACGTAATTTTTCTACCTAAAAGTGAGATTTGCGAGTTTTCTAGCAGTTTGAGAAAATTTTCTAGCAGTCTGAGAAAATTAAGTGAGGGTTTTACTATTACAGCAAAGCTCAGTGAGACTACGTCCCCTATTTACAGAATCTTCACTCAAGATAAGGCATTCTACGGAGGGCAAATTTTATGGGCGGCGATCGTTGCGTCTTTTGTCGATTCCGACCAGCAGGAACGCTCAACCCTAGAATGAAAGGATTACCCTCTCATCCCTGATCTACTGTGCTTTTCTGGTCAGCCCTGCTGCAACTTCCTAACGTCTCACTCTCCTCAAATCTGGGCTTTCAAGTCGCCGTCGTGCTTGTCTGGTTGACGATCGTCGCCCTCCTCGCCGAAGGAGTTAACCGCTTCACGCCCTCCAATGCCGAACTCGTTCGCAAAGTCGTCCACATCGGCTCTGGCAACGTGATTCTGATTGCCTGGTGGCTCAAAATTCCCGCGTGGGTCGGTGTTTCTGCCTCAGTGGTGTTTAGCGCGATCGCCTTGCTTTCCTATTACGTGCCTATTCTTTCTAGCATCAACGGCATCGGCCGCAAAAGCTTGGGTACGTTCTTTTATGCCGTTAGCATTGGCGTGCTGGTTGCCTGGTTTTGGGGGCTGCATCTGCCTCAGTTTGCAGCTTTAGGCGTTCTAGTCATGACCTGGGGAGACGGGTTTGCTGCGATCGTCGGTCAGCATTTTGGTCGCCACCCCTATAAGTTGTGGGATATGCAGAAAACCTGGGAAGGCTCCACGGTTATGGCGCTGATTAGCTTTATCTTGAGTTTACTGATTTTGCTTGGAACTCAGGAAAACAGTTGGCAGGTATGGGCGATTTCTCTACTCGTTGCGATCGCCGCCGCCAGTTTAGAAGCCTTCTCAAAATACGGCATTGATAATTTGACCGTCCCCATTGGCAGCGCAGCGATCGCCTATTTTCTTAGCCAAACTCTGCTACCCTAATTCTTACAAAATAATTAAAAATAAGGGTCTTAGCCCGCCCTCGGCCGCCATTCTCTAGATCGCGAACTTCTAACTCAGAAACATTTCCACTCACCCTAAAGTCGCTGTTTCAAGACTCGAAACGATCGTATCCTCCCTCAGATTGCCGCTTATCCTGAAAACATGACCTCTACCGTGAAGCCTCCTAGCCCCGCTCCTCATTGGGAAGATCTGCCCCTGACCTCTCAGCCAGATCCCGACCAACTGGATAATATCAAAGCCCAATTGGATCTGATTTTGCTGGCGTTGGAGGCGATCGCGGGCATCAGTTCCGAAGCAATGCTGCAAGCTGCGGCTGATCTAAATCTAGAATCGATGATTGCCGATCGCGTCTCCCTCTGGCGGTTGCGTCAATCGAGTCCCCTACGCAAAGGTCAAGGCGGACGCAAAAAACTCGATGTCGAAGAAGCGCGCGCCCTGTCGCTGATTAGCTGTCATCTCGCTAAACAACACAACGAACTTATTCGTCGAGCCGTTGCTTTGCTAGAACAGCTTGCCGAACAACATCGCGAACCCCACGAAGCTTCCCTCCTCGGCAACTATCTCGACACCTTCCACAATACCTATCAAGAACGCATGGAAAATGGTGAATCCGTGCCGACAGAAACCTTGACTCACCTGGCCCTAAAATTGCTGATCGATTTACTTTTCTATGGCAGTTCCAATGGTGTTCGTCGCTTGTGGATGACTTTATTGGAGCGATCGATTTCCCCCGCAAAACCCTCCCTCAATTCCTAAACTCTTACCCCTCAACTCTTACACCCTCGCCCCATGCCCAACTCCGTTCTCCGCAAGTACACGCCTCCTACCTGCACTCTAGAAATCTCTGCAAAGGAATCGCCCCTCTCGCGCTGGATGGGTCAATCTGTACTCAAGCATCTGCGGTTCAAGCTCAGCTTTGACGATCCGCGAGTGAGCGAGGATCAGTGGGCCACCGTGCGGGGCGATCGTTCTCAGTTAGAAACACTCTGCGAAGTCGTCACGACCTACGTACAGCAGTTTCTCAACCAGTCTACAAGCCTGCTCACAGAAGGGCATTCAGGTAGTACGCTGCTCCGCACCTCAGAAGAACCGCCCTCCACTCTGAGCGTTCTCGATCCACCCAGCACTTCTAATGCCATCCCGCCTAACCCCAAAGGCATCTCGATTCAGCCTAGGGGCATTCTCTCCCACGAACTCTCACTTGGCAGCCTGGCCACCGAAGAAGCGGGTGCATCCATTCGTCTGAGTGCCGTCCAACTCGCAGATCTGGCAACCGCTTTAGATGAATACGCTGCCGATGTGACCGCTCTGCCTAATCTGAGCCGTCCGAGTTGGGTGCAAAATCCACCGCAATGGACGACGATCGCCGCAACTTTTTTAGTCACCCTTGGGCTAACTACTTCCGCCTTGCGACTCTTTGATCGCCCCAACCCCACCACTGCCGACGCACCTACCACCAGCCAGGGAGCCAGTAGTGCCGATCAGCGCCTTGCCCTTCAGCCGTTGCCGAGCAGCCCTTCTCCTCTTCCAACGGCCCCGCCTCCCCTGTCAGCAATCCCCAATCCGCCCCCGCTCACCGCAGGAGCACCGGAAACGACCAGTGACGACCCAGCCAATAGCGCAAACGACACACCCAAAGTGAGTGTGCCACCGACCAATCCCCCCAAAATCAAGATTACCGAACCACCTGAAGGCTCAGTGTTGGTGAATCCAATTCCAACCCAGGAGTCTCCAGCGAATCTCTCGCCAGATCCGATTCCTCCCAGTAGTGCCATCACCCAACCCAGTCGAGCCGCTGCTAATCCTGAAGCCAGCGCATCCGCCAGTCGAGCAGAAACGGCCCCCAGCAAAGACAGCACCGCTTTTGACACCATTCCTCAAGTTGCCGAAGTGAGGCAATATTTCCAGGGGCGGTGGAAGCCTTCGCCAGGTCTGACTGAAGATTTGCAGTATCGGCTTGTTCTCAACCCCGATGGCTCACTCAACCAAAATTTGCCGCTCAACGATGCGGCTGGCGTGTTTCTCGATCGTCCCGAAGTTGGGATGCCCCTCTACAATACGCCTTTTGTCTCGCCCCTTAAAAACGGACGCACTGCCATTATTCGTGTAGTGTTGGGTCAAGACGGCAGCGTTCAAACTTTCAACGAGTCGGAATAGAAAAATGGGGACGTTGGCAACAACATCCCCACTCCCCAATTTTGAGGTTTTGAACGTTAGTAAATCTCAAAGGAGAGGGCATAATCTCCAGCCTTCGTAGACGCAACCTCGATCGTGTAGTCGCCCTCTACCGCCAGTTTCCCATGCCAGTCGCGAGACTTCCGAGAACTGCCGCCAAGTCGTTGACCATTGGGTGACAGGGCAGTCAGAGTGACGTGGCTCCCCTGAAGCACCTTGACACCCATCATTGATTGCCCTTCGCTTTGAGAAGATAACGCCGAATCTGATTGGGCTGAATGTTTCCGGTCACGGTGGTTTCAGCCTTTCCGCGTGAAAATTTGACTCTTTGCGTCTCAGAAGACTCGACGCGAGACAAAGGAGTAACTGCCACATCTAGGGCGTAAGTTCCAGAACCCGTCACCCGAATCGTATACTGATCGTCGGCGGGGAGGGGCCCTGTCCAGTTGCGCGTTTGGTATGCGGAATTATCGATGCCCTGTTGATTAGAACGCAGCACATCCATAACGACTCCCGATCCTTCGAGCATCACACTCATGATTTGCCCCTGGGACGCTTCAATGATGTAGGGTTGAGCGTTTTTATCCTGCAAGTTTCCCTGCCTCATGGCAGAGATTTCATTGGGCGCGAACTCGATCCGATGGGGCTGCCCATTGCTAGCAGGTAGGGTCTGAGACGGCGAACTCCCCCCTCGAAAATCGATGACTTGCGTTGTCCTCAGGGGTGGCGTGATCTTGAACAAGTGCGCCCCAATTCCCAATGCCACCAAAAGGCTGGCAGCGATCGCACCTCCTGGGCCCAACCCAAACCTGCGCGGGGGTTTGAGTTGTGGCGAAATATCATCTGCACGAGGCGGCTGCGAAGCGGGTACGCCTTCTTGATTGGTAGAAGCCATATACAGTTTTGTTTTGATAGTGGTGTTTGCTCGATCGCTGCTGTCTCGTGCAGCAGGTGCAATGTCGTGGTGAGCCAGTTGTAGGGAGGCAGTGCTGGTTGAATTCAGCATCATCGGGTTAAGCAACGTACTCTGCACAGCTTCTTCCATCAAAGGTTGTAGATCTGCCCATACCTCGCGTGCTGATTGGTAGCGTTCGTTGGGCTGTAAGGCCAACATTTTCTGCAAGACTGTCGCCAATACATCGCTCAACTTGGCATAGGGTTGCCACTGCCAGGTGAGAGTCTGGCTATCTAACAGCACTTGAGGTTCTCGACCTGTCAGCAACACTAGGCTGGTTGCACCTAGCGCATAGAGGTCACTATGGGGCGAAACATTTCCAGTCTGAAGTTGTTCTGGAGGCGCATACCCCACTTTGCCGACCCGAGTGATGGCTGAAATAATGGGCCAGTGGCTTGCCGCTTCTTTCACGGCTCCAAAATCGATCAGAACGGGCAACGGGGGCACAGCGCTGCTGGTCTCAGGCTGGCCAAATAGAAGAGCTTCACTATCTGAAGCTCTCAGAATAATATTTTCTGGCGAAATATCTCGGTGAATGATGTCGCGATCGTGCAAGTAACTGAGAACTGGCAGCAGATGGTTTAGGCAATGCAACACCTCTGCCTCAGAAAACGCTTGTCCTTGGTGTTTTCGCGCTTGCAACAACCGTCGATACGTCTCTCCTTTGATAAAGTCCTGCACCAGAAACAGTCGCTGCTCATCCTCAAACGCCGCCCAAAAGCGAGGAATCTGAGGATGCTGAATCTGGTAGAGCGTACTGGCTTCTCGCTGAAAGAGAGTTTTGCCTTTTCGACCAGGGCATCATCGTGGTAGGGAACCGTAAACTCCTTCAACACACACGGTTCATTAAATCGCTCCTGATCGATCGCCAAGTAGGTACGGCCAAAGCCACCTTGACCCAGAATTTGCTTGATCAAATACCGATGTCGAAGGATGGTTCCTACAGGAATCGAAGATGCCATTTCAGTTTGCATAGCTTCAGAGAACAGAAAGTAAGCACATGAGTAAAATACTCAACGTAATAATTGTTACTTGATCTGCTATTCATTTCTTATGGGGCTTGACCCCCTTAGGGAAATAGATTCTAATTAAAAAACCTTTATAGAACAAAGCTTTTAGCCGTTATTAGCAAAACAAAAAACATGAGAATAGACTTTTAGAAAAAATCAGTTTTCAGCCGCTTAGTATCAAAAATTTTTATCGAATCACTGTTATCTTAGGTTCGCGTTTGGGTAAGGAAGGAGCAATGAACCCGTATCTCAGTCTTCTGAGGGAAGAAACAACGTATTGATTAAGTTTATAAATCTTTATATTAGAACTCATTGGCTTCTCATCTTGACTGCAATCTGAAGTTAAGCGAAACTGACATTTATAGTTGAGCCGCTCCTGCTAATTACTAAGTTGTGTAACTTTTAATTCAGACTGAGTGGATTCGTCAAAATTGGTAAGTAGCTATTTTTCTCGCTTACCAAGCTCCAGGTTCCAGCGATACCGATCAGCAAATCCCATCGTTATAGAGTTGCAAGTATGGAAACGTTAGAGTTCGTGATATTTCCAGACGGTCGCGTGCAGGAGAAGGTTACAGGTATCGTTGGTGCATCCTGCGCGGAGGTGACAGCGGCGATCGAAGCTCAACTCGGTCAGGTTATCACTCAAGAACAGACTTCCGAATATTTCACTCAAGCTGTGCAGCCATATGCAAGGGTCACAACTCAGGCAACGTTTAGAGACTGGTAGATTTCTCCGTTCAATTCCTACAAGCAAAACTTAGTGCATTAATAATTGCCATGTCACACTTTAGCCAAATCAAAACTCAAATCCGTAGTTTGCCCGCCCTAAAGTCTGCTTTGACCGATCTTGGAATCGACTGGAAACCTGGCCCTCGTGAGGTTCGAGGATACAAAGGTTTGACAAGTAGCGCAGAAGTTGTGATCGAACAAGACAATCAATATGACATTGGCTTTGCTTGGAACGGTCAAGAATATGAGCTAGTGGCCGATCTACAGTTTTGGAAGCAAGACAGTACGCTGGATCGTTTTCTCAGCAAGGTGACGCAGCGCTATGCTTACCATACGATCGTGAGTGAATCTGCCCAAAAAGGCTTTCAGATTTCTGAGCAAGAGCGCAACCAAGATGGTTCTATTCGTCTAGTTTTACAACGCTGGAGCGCCTAATGTCCCACGCCTCCCAACCGTCCGATCGTTTAGATCACCCTCCTGCTAGAACTGGATTCGAGCCAGAATTGGGGGGGATGCTGCGAGATTCAGAAGCTCGGTCAGGCTTTGAGCCAGAGTTGGGAGGATCTTTGCGCCAGAAAGGGGTATATGTCGATGAGCTAACCTGCATTGGCTGCTTACATTGTGCTCATGTCGCTCGAAACACTTTCTACATAGAGCCAGACTATGGCCGTTCGCGTGCAATTCGGCAAGATGGAGACTCAGAAGAATTAATTCAGGAAGCGATCGACACCTGCCCCGTTGACTGCATTCATTGGGTTGATTACACAAACTTAAGAAAGCTTGAAGAAGACCGCAAATATCAGGTTATTCCCATTGCTGGCTTCCCTGTCGATCTAGCTGTGATTGCAACAAATCGCCGTAGGCAAAGGATGGAGTCCAAAAACGCAAGGGGCTAGCCTCTATCAATAATTAATTTCTGTCAAGATAATGTTTGATTGCTCTAGTAAGGTTCTGCTGGGCTTTAAGTTTGAGAAAACTTAGGATTGTGGATTAAATAACCTGTGGGTCGGGTGTCTCACCCATTCAAACAGGCAAGATGACCGCCCCACAAGAATTGCTGAATGCAACGAACGAAACGCTTGAAATACCACTGATTGAGAATAGTGCAAGATCTTAGAAAAGTTACCTAATTCGCCGGGAATGCCCCCGCCATAGTGGTCCTCCACTGGGCGGCGGGAATGAAAAGCAGGGCGATGATGAATGACTGCCTTCTTACTCAATCCTCTACGGAGGGAAACCCTCCTCCAAGGTTGAGCGCTTAAATGATGTGAAGCGACGCTGAACGAAAGCTTGGCAGGCATGAGGAATCGCCACTCTCTCAGAACTTTCAACGCACCGTTGTAATACACTTGCATTAGTTACGTGGATGAGTAGCGCGTAAACATGTTGGTATTGGAGGCAAAACTCAAGGGCGAAACACAGCAGTTCGAGTTGCTCGATGAAGCAATCCGCACCGCACAGTTGTCAATCTTCAGGGCTAGCAGTTTCATGAATGGATGAGCTAGCGATCGCTGCTGCTTCGAGATCGCCATCCTGCATCACAAAAGGCAAATGCGCTCCCTTTAGTCCTCGTTTGATGCGCTCTGGCGTTTCCTCAAACAGCACAAAGAGCGGGTATATTTTCTCTGCTCCTTCGTTGAGAATATGCTGATATCGGGAGGGCATCACCCACTCATAATCTTTTCCGAGCAAAACTTGAGTCCGCCGCCAACGACCGAGCAAGTCTGAGAAGTCCTCTTCGGGCTGGTGGATAAATACAAAAATCTCCTTACCCGTTTTAATCTTCCATTCTGGGTCGCACATTAGCATAGCAACCTCGCAGGGCAACATGAGAGACTCGACCGACGTGAGGTTGCTGTGCCCGTTTGGAGAAGGGGCTGAGTGGCGAATTTTGGCGATCGGTAACGGAATTGTAATCACGCTTTCTTCGGGGCGACGCATACTGGGCATGAGTTCCAGATAGGGGCGATGCCGCTTGAGGAGAGCGATCGCCTCCGCAGACTGACTGTAGGTTGCTAATGATTCTTCGTATTGAGATTTTTGAACTGACATTGACTTAAATCCATTTCAACAAAAAGAGGTCAAAAGGTCATAGAGCGCTGGATTTTATCAACCACTCAACTCTTAGCCTCCGACCCCACTCTATCGAGAGCCTATCCCTGATTAACCCAACGTCTCAAAGACTTTGAACATGGGCAAATACATCGCTAGCAAAATGCTCCCAACCATGCCTCCCAAAAACAAAATCATGATTGGCTCCATGATGCTGGTTAAAGCCTTGACAGCCTGTTCTACCTCATCCTCATAAAAGTCGGCTACTTTCATCAGCATCTTGTCGAGTTCTCCCGTCTCTTCTCCAATGCTGATCATTTGAATCGCCATCGGTGGAAATACCTGTTCCTTTTGTAGGGCAATGCTGATCATGCCGCCCGTCTGGATTTCCTTTCGGGCTTCATCGATCGCGTTCGCAATAATCTGGTTGCCTGAGGTGTCGCGCACAATCTCTAAGCAGGTGAGAATTGGAACACCCGATCGAGTCAGAGCGCCAAACGTCCGGCAAAACCGAGCCGTTGCAGTCTTCTGGATCAAATCACCAAACAAAGGCATGTTCAGGAAAAAGCGATCCATTGTTTCCCGTCCTACCCGTGTCTTGTAGTACTGGTTATAAACGAAAATAACCAACGGAATCAGAATCACCAAAATGATGACATTAGGGCTGCGGAGAAACTCGCTGATGCTTAGCATCGCCTGAGTAAAAGCAGGAAGTTCCGTCCCAATCTCCTTAAAGATGCCCGCGAAAATCGGAATCAAAAAGATCGTCATTCCTAAGAAAATCAGGGTAGCCAAAACCCCCACCACCACGGGATAAGCCATTGCCGATTTAATTTGGTTCTGCAACCGAGAAACATCTTCTAGAAGCTTGGCCAGACGGTTTAATACCTCATCCAAGACACCGCCAACCTCTCCTGCCTGCACCATGCTGGTGTAGAGACCATCGAAACATTCAGGGTGTTTTCGCATTGAGTCAGACAGGTTTGTGCCCTGTTGAACATCAGAGCTAATCTCCATGAGCGCCTTCTTGAGTTTGGGGTTGGTACACTGCTCTGCCAAAACACCCAGACCTCGAACCATTGCCACCCCCGCGTTGACTAGGGCCGCAAACTGGCGAGAGAAAACCGCTTTGTCTTTGATCGTCACCGATGTCATTGAGGCCTGAATGCGGCTGAGATCAAAAATGTTAGCTGGACTAAATCCATCCGATTCTTTCAACTCTTGCACAAAAAGACCCTGATCTCGCAGGGCAGATCGGGCATCCCCCAGGGTGTCGGCCACGATCTTTTCTCGTTTGGCGTTTCCTTTTGCGTCTCGGACGCGGGCAACATAGGTAGGCATGGTTCAGAGTCTAGAGGATGAATTGAGTTCAGGAAGCAACTGTACAGATAGTAGCCCTGTTCTGGTGAAGTAGCAGAACAAGATTTACGCTGGCATCCTGCTCTGAAGGGCTGAGAAACTGTGACGGTTGACAAACTATGAGAGTTGAGAAACTGTGACGGTTGAGAAACTTGTAAGGGTTATAGGAACGGTTGAGAACCTTTGGCTCATGGGCTGCGATCGCTTCTACTCAAGCCAGTTGTTACCAGTCAAGAACTAGGGGGCTGTCAAGAATTTTTTGAGGAGCTGAAACTCCCTCAAAACCAGCCTTTCCCCCTTCTCTATCTGTCTAATTTGAAAGGTTGGCTACTAGCGTTTTGCAGCGCCTGCGGCTGCGGGGGTTCCGCCAATCAATCGCTGAAGCTCATCTGGGCGGGAGGTTTTGGACATGGCAGACTCAAAGGTGATCAGCCCAGCTTTGTATTGGTCTGCCAATACTCTCTCTAGGGTTTGCATTCCCAATTTACCCCCAGTTTGAATAGCGGAGTAGATTTGAGCCGTTTTACCCTCGCGGATCAGGTTGGAGATAGCCGGAGTGATGACCATAATTTCTTGAGCCATAATCCGTCCGTATTCACCAGGTTTGGGGTTCTTTTTGGGAACAAGGGTTTGGCTGAAGACGGCTACCAGGGAGTTTGAGAGTTGCACCCGGACTTGAGTTTGACGCTCGGCGGGGAATACGTCGATCATGCGATCGACCGTCTGAGAAGCAGAACTGGTGTGTAGCGTCCCAAACACCAAGTGACCTGTTTCTGCGGCAGAGATTGCTAGAGAAATTGTTTCCAAGTCTCGCATTTCACCCACTAGCACGATATCTGGATCTTCTCGCAAGGCTGCTTTCAGGGCGTTGGCAAAACTCTTGGTGTCTTCACCAAGTTGGCGCTGGTGGACGAGACTTTTGATCGGTTCGTAGACGAATTCGATCGGGTCTTCGATGGTGAGAATGTGCTCTGCACGAGTGCGGTTGATCAGGTCGATCATCGCTGCCAGGGTGGTGGTTTTTCCAGAACCGGTAGGGCCAGTCACCAGGATTAAGCCCCTGGGCTTTTCTGACATTTCTCGCACCACATCGGGCAGTCCGAGTTTCTCGAAGTTAGGAATCTTGGAACTCAAGGCTCTCAGGCAGGCCGCGTAGGTTCCCCGATCTTTGTAGACGTTGACTCGGAAACGTGCCAAACCACGAACTCCGTAGGAGCAATCTAATTCCCAGTTTTGCTCCAGGTTTTTGCGCTGAGTGTTGTTGAGCATACTAAAGATCAGCCGCTGGCATTCTTCGGAACTCAAGATTTGATCGCCGATCGGCTGCAAGTGTCCACTGATCCGAAAGTAGGGGGGCAAACCTGCGGTCAGGTGCAAGTCAGAGCCGCCCATTTCGATGAGTTGTTCCATCAAGTCTTCAATCATCAATTCCATGCGGGTTGTTCCTCTGGTGATTGGGTGGTGTGGGTCAGATAGCGGTTTGGAATTTAGTTTACCCGGCGATCGGTTTTCTGCTGTCACCTGTCTGGAGATGGGAGGGTTCGTCGTCAGCAGCGTCAATCTTGGAATCGAGGCGTGGTGCAGTAGGGGCAGTCTAGCCATTCTTGTTGCAATTCTGCGCCACAACCTCGACAGGTGAGAGAGGTTTTGCGTTTTGCTCGGAGTTCTGCTTCTAACCCTGTGTCGGTGAAGGTGACACGCTCAATTTCTTCGAGGGTCGTGTAGCCTTCGCGTACTAGATTCAAGCTGTAGGAGAGAAGCGTTTGCATTCCTTCTTCAACGGCGACTTCTTTGAGGCGCTCGGTGGGTGCGCCTTCGTTGATCATGGTTTGCAGCCGTTCTGAGATCTTCATGACTTCGTAAACGCCGAGCCGGCCCTTATAGCCACCGCCGCCACATTTTGGGCAGAGTGTGCCCTGCGATCGGGCTTCCGAGATTTCGTAGGGTTGGAGGGTGTTGGCTCTGTAGAGCGTTAGCTGGTTGTCACGAGAACTGCTCAGACCAAAACGCGAGAGTTCGGCGGGGCTGGGCGTGTAAGGCAGACGGCACTCATCGCACACGCGGCGTACTAGACGTTGAGCCACGACACCCAACAGTGCCCCCGACACCATGAAAGGTTCAACGCCCATTTCGTCTAGGCGAGCGATCGCGCCGGCTGCGTCGTTGGTGTGAAGTGTGGTCAAGACTAAGTGCCCTGTGAGGGCAGCTTCGATCGCGGTTTTAGCGGTTTCTCGGTCGCGAGTTTCACCGACTAAAATTACGTCGGGATCTTGACGTAGAAAGGCCCGAAGGATCACCGCAAAGTCCATTCCTTTTTCTCGCAGAACTTGTACCTGGGTGAGACCGGGAAGAGAGTACTCGATCGGATCTTCTACGGTGCTAATGTTTACACCTGGAGCGTTGCGTTCTGCCAAAGCGGAGTAAAGAGTGGTGGTTTTACCGGAGCCTGTGGGGCCAGTCACTAAGAGTAGCCCAAAGGGACGGCTGACCATTTCTTGAACGGTTTCGAGGGAGGTGCGATCGGTAATCAACTTATCTAACCCCAACTGGGTAGCCGAGTTGTCGAGAATTCGCAACACTACTTTTTCACCGTAGCGGCTGGGCAGCGTACTGACTCGGAAGTCGATCTTACGGCCGTCGTAGATACGGCGAATTCGACCGTCTTGGGGCACGCGCCTTTCGGCAATATCCAACAGAGAAATGATTTTGAAGCGAGCCGTTACGGCTGGGATGATCTTCTTGGGAAGCGGATCAAACGCCTGTTGCAGTACTCCGTCTTTGCGGAAGCGAATTCGCAGGGTTTCTTCTTGCGGCTCAATGTGAATGTCAGATACGCCTAGCTGGAGTGCTTTGATCAAGATTTTGTTGACGAGGGCAATAATGGGGGCGGCTTCTGCGTCGGCGGCATCTAAGTCCATGTCGGCAGCGTCTTGCTCGTCAGCTTCGGCAAGTGACTCTAGACCTTCTAGGTCAGATTTAACGTCTACTTTTGCCTGTTGATCTAGCTGCTTTTGCCGCTCAACCTGCTCGTCTAGATACTTGGAGATTAGGCGCTGATAGTCTTCTAGGGTAATCACCAATCGCTGGAGGCTCAGACCTTTGCCGCGGAGGATGCGATTTAAATCGTCCTGAGCGTCTAGGTTATCTGGATCGACCATGGCGACGAGCACGAAGGGCGGCTGTTTGTCGCTTTGCGAGAGGGGAACCAGTCGATAACGACGACACAATTCGATCGGGATCAGCGAATCGATCAGTTGACTAACCTGATTTGTCGCCACCTGAGTAACTTCAGGGTCAAGCGACTCGACTCCGTAGAGGATTTTTAGCTCAAATAGCTGCTGCTTCTTGTACTGCCGTAGAAGGTCTGGTGGCAATGCCTGCCCTGTGATGTCTACCAGAACTTGGGTGAGAGGTCTACCAGACTTTCTGCATTCGGCAAGTGCCTGTTTCATCTGGTCGTTGTTGGCATAACCAGACTGCACCAATTTATTTTCAAATGGGGAAAGGTTGCTTTGAACAACCAGAGCACGCCGCTGAGATGAGGAGTTAGTCATAGTTGATGAACGAAGATCTCCTGATAGAGTGTTCCCACAAAACTTGAAGAAGACGCGCTAAACGCCACGCAGGGTTCATAGAAGCTTTATCGATCGTCTTCTGGAAGCCCTTTAAAGTAAGTAATAAGCTATTACAAAGCAGCAGGGCTAGATACAGATAATAGCCTGTGTGCATGGTTATCGTCGGATTTTTTCGATACACCCTTGGTTTGTTGGATACTTTGATGGGTTTAGATTTGTGTCTTCAGGTGTGTGGTCAAACATCGATCGACTTGTCACAGACTACCGTTTGACTCTGGGATGAGATTTCTAGAGGGTTCAAGCGATCGATTCGCCACTCAGCTTTTGGAATTAGCGAGTATCATACTCACGCCTAGCTGCTCTGGTAGATTGAGTCTCCTGGCAAGATTTAGGTACGATGAAATTGTTAGCCCACGCTAATGATTCTTTACAGGGGAATAAGCGCACGATGATCGAAGAAGAAAATCAGCTAGAAGAGACACAGGCCTCAGCCGAGCAGACCTCAGACCCTGAAGCCTCAGCCGAGCCGAGTGTCAACGCTCCAATTTCTGAAGCCGAGCCAAGTCACGAGCAAGCCGTCGCTGAGACAGGCGACACCGAGACAGACGACACCGACTACCAAGCCGCTTTTATGGATTTGAGATCGACCTTTGCTGCCAAAGAGCGCGAGGCCGAAGCCCTCAAAGCCCAACTCGAAGACCGCAACGGTCAATACATGCGAATTGCGGCCGACTTTGAAAACTTCCGTAGACGCACCCAAAAAGAGAAAGAAGACCTCGAACAAAAAATCAAAATCGACACCATCAATGAGTTGCTGCCGGTTGTTGATAACTTCGAGCGGGCCCGATCGCAGATCAAACCCCAAAACGATGGGGAAATGAACATCCACAAAAGCTACCAAAGCGTTTACAAACAGTTGGTCGATTGCCTCAAGCGGGTCGGTGTTGCACCGATGCGATCAGAGGGCAAAGACTTTGACCCCAACCTACATGAAGCCGTGATGAGGGAACCCACCCGTGAATTCCCCGAGGGGGCAGTGGTCGAAGAACTGGTGCGTGGGTATATGATAGGCGATCGCGTGCTACGCCATGCGATGGTCAAAGTAGCCGCCCCCCCCGAAGAGGAGGCCGGCAGTGCAGACGTAGGATCGGCTGAATAAGCCCATTTGAGAGAATTTCTCCTTTCAAGATTCGACTCGTTTAGTTGCTGTGGCTGAAAGCCCGTGTTACTCTCGAAGCCAGGTGATCAGAGAGGCATGGCTTGCTCAACCTGCACTCAAGACGTTACGAATATTTTGAATTGGGGAATAATCTCGATCAAGCTGAGCTATTTCGTGAATAGTTTGCGAAGTTGTGGACAATCAGCAGTGTTGATTGCATAGATCTACATAAATCCTTAATTCTGCATTTCACCTTATATACCTTCACCACCGCTAGCTATGGGAAAAGTCATCGGTATCGACTTGGGCACAACGAACAGTTGCGTGGCTGTTTTAGAAGGTGGTCAACCTGTCGTCATCCTAAACTCTGAGGGCGGACGGACGACCCCCAGTATTGTGGGCTTCGGCAAAGCAGGCGATCGTCTGGTGGGTCAACTGGCCAAGCGTCAAGCCGTCACCAACGCCGAAAACACAATCTTCAGCATCAAGCGCTTTATCGGCCGCCGCTGGGATGACACGCAGATTGAACGAACTCGCGCTCCTTATATTTGTGTCAAAGGCAAAGACGATACCGTTGATGTCCAGATTCGAGGACGCAACTACACCCCTCAAGAAATTTCCTCTATGATTCTGCAAAAGCTCAAGCAGGATGCTGAAAATCACCTAGGCGAGGAAGTGACGCAAGCAGTAATCACCGTTCCAGCTTACTTTAGCGATGCTCAACGGCAGGCAACCAAGGACGCAGGCACGATCGCCGGGCTGGAAGTACTGCGGATCATTAATGAGCCAACTGCTGCTGCCCTCGCCTACGGCTTAGACAAGCAAGATCAGGATCAGTGCGTTCTGGTTTTCGACCTGGGGGGCGGCACATTTGATGTCTCCATTCTTCAGCTAGGCGATGGCGTGTTTGAAGTCAAGGCCACTTCTGGGAACAACCATCTGGGCGGCGACGACTTTGATGACTGCATTGTGCAGTGGATGATGACAGAATTTAGGCGGCAGGAGACGATCGACCTTTCTGAAGACAAAATGGCTCTGCAACGCCTCCGAGAAGCCGCAGAAAAGGCCAAAATTGAACTGTCTGGGACGTTGAGCACTTCGATCAATTTGCCCTTCATCACCGCCGATGCTACTGGGCCCAAGCATCTAGAAATGGAGCTAACACGATCCAAATTTGATGAATTGGCTGGCAGCCTGGTACAGAGTACGCTTGAGCCAATGGAGTCTGCTCTCAAGGATGCAGAACTGACGATCGACGACATCGATCGCATTATTCTCGTGGGCGGTTCGACTCGGATTCCGGCTGTGCAGGATGCCCTGCGAAAATTTTTCAACGGCAAAGCGCCCGATCGCTCTATCAACCCCGATGAAGCAGTTGCGGCTGGGGCCGCCATCCAAGCAGGTGTGCTAGACGAAGGGGGGCAAGACCTAAACTTGCTGCTCTTAGACGTAGCTCCTCTCTCACTGGGGATCGAAACCCTGGGCGAGGTCTTCACCAGGGTCATCGAGCGCAACACCACGATTCCTACTAACAAGACCCAGGTTTTCTCGACCGCTACCGACGGTCAAACCTCCGTCGAAATCCACGTCCTCCAAGGCGAACGGGCGATGGCAAAAGACAACAAGAGCTTGGGCAAGTTTCAGCTCACTGGCATCCCGCCTGCTCCTAGAGGAGTTCCGCAGATCGAAGTTGCCTTTGACATTGATGCCAATGGCATTCTCAAGGTCTCTGCCCGCGACAAAGGCACTGAACGTGAGCAGAGTATCGAAATCTCCAACACGGGTGGACTCAGCGGCAGCGAGATTGAACGAATGAAGCAAGAGGCAGAACTCTTCGCCGATGAAGATACCGTTCGCAAACGCCGGGTCGAACTGAAAAACCGAGCAGATACCCTGTTCTCGAACTATGAGAGCACGATGCGAGATAACGGCGATCGAATCAGCGAAACCCTTAAAGAGCAGGCTAATAAAAAAGTGATGGAATTGAAAGCAGTCATCTCTGATCCCAAAATTAGCGTGAGCGATCTGGAGCAACGCATTGATGCGCTGCAACAGGTCTTGTTTGCGATCGGCGCAGATGTCTACCGAGACACCGAGATTGGCAGCAGCGAAAGTAGGGGCAATGGCAGCGAAGCTTCGAGCGATCCGTTTGCTAATGGAGTGGTTGACAAAGCTCCCAAGCCCAACGATGACTTTGACTTCAATAATGATGCCACCATCACCGCTGACTTTGACGATGCCACCATCACCGCTGACTATGAAGCCGTTGATTGATAGCATGTAGGGTATAAATATGGAAAGTTTTGTCCCTTGCTGACTCATGCAACCCTAGGTGTGTTGCCATCGATTCGTTTAGATAAATGCTAGATTGAGGTCTGAAGCATTGATTTTTTGCCCAGCAAAAGTCGTAACCGTCTATAACCTAGCCCCCTACCCCTGACGCAGCGTTCTATGGCTCGTGATTACTATGAAACTCTCGGTGTCTCTCGCGAAGCAGACAAAGAAGACATCAAGCAGGCTTACCGCCGTTTAGCTCGCAAATACCATCCCGATGTCAACAAAGAAACAGGAGCCGAGGAGCGATTCAAAGAAATCAATCACGCTTACGAGGTGCTATCTGAGCCAGAAATGAGGGCGCGGTACGATCGCTTTGGGGAAGCAGGGGTGAATTCGGCCGCAGGGGCTGCTGGTTATCAAGATTTTGGCGATATGGGCGGCTTTGCCGACATCTTCGAGAGCTTCTTTAGCGGGTTTGCGGGTGCTCCTGGCTCTCAGACAGGTCAGCGTAGAAGGGGTGGGCCAGTCCGAGGGGATGATTTGCGGCTCGATCTGAAGCTAGACTTTCGAGAAGCCGTTTTTGGTGGAGAAAAGGAAATTCGCATCAGCCACTTAGAAAGCTGCACAGTTTGTTCGGGCACAGGTGCAAAACCAGGAACTCGCGCCCGAACCTGCCCCACCTGTTCTGGAGCGGGCCAGGTTCGGCGAGCGACGCGCACCCCGTTTGGCAGTTCACTCAGGTTTCGGTTTGCCCGACTTGCAACGGCACAGGGCAAGTGATTGAGGAAAAATGCGAGGTTTGCGGAGGGGATGGGCAACGCCAAGAAACCAAGAAGCTGAAGATTACAATCCCAGCAGGGGTCGATAATGGGACTCGATTGCGCGTATCGGGTGAGGGAGACGCAGGGCAGAAGAATGGGCCGGCGGGCGATTTGTATGTCTACCTGTTTATCAACGAGGATGCTGAGTTCCAGCGCGAAGGTATTAACATTCTGTCGGAGATTACTGTTAGCTATTTGCAAGCAATTTTGGGCTGCCGTCTAGAAGTGAACACAGTGGACGGGACTGAAGAACTAGCTATTCCTCCTGGAACGCAGCCGAACACAGTTTTGACACTCGAAAATCGAGGAGTGCCCAAACTTGGAAATCCGGTGAGTCGAGGGGATCATCTGATCACTATTTTGATTGATATCCCGAATCGGGTGAGCGTGGAGGAGCGAGAACTTCTAGAAAAACTTGCCAAACTGCGCGGCGATCGCATTGGCAAAGGCGGTATCGAAGGCTTTTTTGGCAAGGTGTTCGGCGGATGATTCAACCTACTGCTGACGTGCAAATGGATCTGCGCGGGACTCCCTGTCCGATTAATTTTGTTCGCACAAAACTACGTCTGGAGCAGATGCAGCCTGGCTCTCTGCTAGAGGTCTGGCTTGATCCGGGTGAGCCGATCGAGCAAGTGCCCGACAGTTTGACGATGGAAGGCTATCGGATTGAGGCGATCGAAGACCGATCGGGGTTTTTGCAGTCAAAGTGCGCCGATGACTCTCAGCAATCTCAACATTATGAGTTCTGAGTCAGAAAAAACGCTAGAGCACGATAAGTCAAATTTTCTCACTGGGACGGTGGTAGCGGTTCAGGCAAACTACTACTGGGTGCGGTTAGCTGCTACGGAAGACCAGCCTATATTGCTGTGCACCCGTCGATCGCTGCTCAAGAAAATCGGGCAGCGGGTCATTGTGGGCGATCGGGTGCAGGTCGAGGAGCCAGACTGGGCAGAAAAGCGAGGGGTCATTTCTCAGGTTTTGCCACGACGATCGATTTTAGATCGACCGCCGATCGCCAATGCCGATCAAATTCTTCTGGTGTTTGCTCTAGCCGAACCGACGATCGAGCCGTATCAACTGAGCCGATTTTTGGTGAAGGCAGAATCGACGGAGCTAGAAGTTTGTCTCTGTCTGAGCAAGAGCGATTTGGCAACTTCTGAAGTGAAGGATTACTGGTGGAAGCAGTTGTCGGGATGGGGATATGAGCCAATTTTTATCAGTGTGAAAAACGAGATCGGGCTGTCCGAAATCAATTATCGTCTGAGCCAGAAGGTTACGGTGGTGTCGGGCCCATCTGGGGTGGGTAAATCGAGTCTGATTAATCAACTGATTCCAACGGTGGAGATTCGGGTGGGGGCGGTGTCGGGTAAGTTGGCTAAAGGTCGGCACACGACACGCCATGTAGAATTGTTTGAATTGCCCTTGGGCGGGTTGCTGGCCGATACGCCAGGGTTCAATCAGCCGGATGTCGATTATGTGCCTAAAGAATTGGCACAGTATTTTCCCGAAATTAGAGGGAAGTTAGCGATCGATCGATGTCAATTTAACGATTGCTTGCATCGAGATGAACCGGGATGTGTCGTGCGGGGCGACTGGGAGCGGTATGAGCATTATTTAGATTTTTTGGGAGAGGCGATCGATCATCAAACCCAGATGAGTCAGCAATCTGATCCCGATGCGGTGATGAAGCTAAAAACCAAAGGCAAGGGTGAGGCAAAATATGAGCCTCGTCTGGATACGAAAAAGTATCGACAGGAGTCTCGTCGAATGCGGCAACAGTCTTTACAATCGCTCAAAAATGACATTGAAAATTTGATGAAAAGTGACGAAGATTGAGACTTAGCAAAGCGAACTATTTCGCGGTGCAAGGGATGCTTTGAATGAGTTCTTTAGCCGATTGAAAAGTTTTCAACGTGCATTAGATCAAAGTTAAAACATCAGTGAAGTTAGAAGCTTTTCTGGTGTTTTCTAACTGTTTTTTCTACTTGTTGGAGTGAAATTAAAGCCAAATGAATGCCGAGTTTTAACTTCGCTCAACCCTCTCATAGCGGAAATTTTGAGCCTTGAGTGGAGTTGATCAAGATTCATGCAAATTGTGATCGATTAGTCCCTAAGAGTTTTCAGCAGATACGTGGGGCGGGCATCTTTCACGGTGCTGTAAAGGTTGGGATAGTGAACAAGGATGTAATGTTCGTACTCATACCAGTGCATCTCGCCCTTCTCTTTGTTGCAGGTCAAGCAAATGACCCAAAGATTTTTGAAGTCTATTGAGAGCCAGGGATACTGCGATCGCGGTAGCTTGTGGTCGATCGAGCGCCCCCCGTTCTCGGAATATTTCTCTCCACAGATCGGGCAGTGGCGATCGGAATGATCTCTCACCCATTCCTTACTTTCTGGGGTAGTTCCACATTCACTATCGCCATTGATATAGCGCCAGTGATCAAATCTTCTATAATCTTCAAAATCTTGAGCAGTCAATTTGTGGTATCGCTTGTTGCCAATTTTGTTGGCAAGCTCGAATAGTTTTTCTAGATTTTTATCTTCAAGATCCATGAGAATTCTCTTACAGTTTGATAGTTTTATAGGATCTACGATCGCCTTTTTTACGAGTGTTGTGGTTTATATTATTGCTGAAATCAATGATTTCAATTTCTCTGTCAGGAAACTGCTTATCTACTTCTTCTGCAATTTCGCTGGCTTCTTTAGATAACTTTTCGTTGAATTCTGATATTTCTTGATCGCTAAGATATTTATTTCCGATACGATCGGCGGCTAGAAATAACTCCTCAAGAGACAGATCTGCTAATGGGTTTTGGTCGAGAAGTTCTTGAAGCTTTTGATATAAGTTAATGACTCTATCCCAACCAACGTTTTGATAGCCGCTATCTTTTAGCCACTTTTGAGCTTCAGGCTGGAGGCTGTCTCGATTTGTTGAATTAATTCGTTGAAGTTCGCGATAGTTGAGGTTGTTAAACTTTCTTTGCTGACTTTTTTTGTTTGGCATATATTACTCCTTAGCCGAGCGTCCATCGAAATAATCTAATGACGGCTTTACGAATTTCGCTGTCTTCATATTGCAAAAGAATTTTTGTATCTCTTGCCAATCTTAGGCGAATCGCATCGACCACGTTTTTCAGGTCTTTGTTATCTTTTTTGAGTTGCTCGTTGGCTCCAATTAGTTCATCATTTTTGGAGGTTAAGGTTCCAACTTTAGAGGCTAGAGCTATATTTTCTGAGGATAGATTTTGTACTTCAGAGTTGAGGCGATCGCTCTCCTGCTGTAGCTGTTTCTTTCGGTCTTCAAGCGTAATTTTGGAGGATTCTAGCGCTTGAATTGCTATTTCTAATTCGCGATACTCAGATTGCAGAGAGACATATCTCTTGTCTGCCTGATTTCGCATTCTTGAATAGTAGGCATTGTTGTGCCCCAGGTTAGAATTCTTCTGGGCAAAAGATTCAACTAATTTGACGGCACTAGGTTCGCTTGCAAGAATAAATATTAACCGTTCACAGGCTGCTTTATCTAATAGCTGGCTGATGTTTTTATTAATGCCATATTTTTCTTTTAGGATGTTTTGCAGTTCATCTTTCGATGCCATTGGTTACTCCTTAAGAACTTACGAAATCGGTGTTTTTGGGCAATTTAGAGCCAGTGTATGGGCTGATATTTGCATCGTAAAATTCAGTACAGTTCTGGCAACAGGTTATTTTTTCTATTATTCTCGATCTCTACAGTAGTTGGCAAACTAACTTGACAAACCGACTTGACAAACTGACTTTTGGTGCTTTACACAATCTTGTTGATTTGTAAGCTGCCCGATCGCCCTTCTCAACCTTCGTCTCGAAAAAGACTTTTGAGTCAGCCCGATGGGAAAGAGGGGGCAGGTAGGGAAATCCGATCTCACCCTTCGGAAAACTGGACTCGGTAGAATAGAAGCGATCGCCCTCTTGTGCATCAAAATAGGGTCTGAGTTCTTCCGCAATATCAGGACTAGAGGTATGACAACCATTCTGGAACAAGGCAACATCAGTATTCATACTGAAAATATCTTTCCGATCATCAAAAAATGGCTTTACTCCGACCACGAGATCTTTCTGAGAGAATTGGTTTCTAACGCCGTAGATGCCATCCAGAAGCTAAAAATGGTCGCAAACTCTGATGAGTTTTCGGGCGACATTGGGGAGCCGGAAATCGTGATTGCGATCGACAAAGCCAACCAGTCGCTCTCCATCTCTGATAGTGGGATTGGCATGACCGCCGACGAAGTGAAGAAATATATCAACCAAGTCGCCTTCTCTAGCGCCGAAGAGTTTGTCGAGAAGTATAAAGCCAGCAGTGATCAGCAAATTATTGGTCACTTTGGGCTGGGTTTTTATTCGTCGTTTATGGTCGCCAAACATGTGACGATCGACACGCTTTCTTACCGAACTGGTTCGCAGGCGGTCAATTGGTCGTGTGATGGCTCAACGGAGTTTAAACTGGCGGATAGCGATCGGGCAACGCGAGGCACAACCGTCACGCTAACGCTACAGGATGAAGAGTTGGAATACCTGGAGCCATACCGAATTCGTCAGTTGATCAAAACTTACTGCGATTTCATGCCTTTCTCGATCAAGTTAATCGAACCGCCCACAGAAGGTGAGGATGTAAAAGCACCCGAACAAATTAATCGCCAAAAAGCCCCTTGGAAAGACACTCCCAGAAACCTTAGCAAAGACGATTATTTAGAGTTTTACCGCTATCTATATCCGTTTCAGGAAGATCCGTTGTTGTGGGTGCATTTGAACACCGATCACCCATTTGTGGTCAACGGAATTCTCTACTTTCCTAAGCTCAAGCCCGACGTGGATGTCAGTAAAGGGCAGATCAAACTCTTCTGCAATCAAGTCTTTGTCAGCGATAACTGCGAAGAAGTGATTCCTAAGTTTTTGCTGCCGTTGCGAGGCGTGATTGACAGTGCAGATATTCCGCTCAATGTGTCTCGGAGTTTTTTGCAGAACGATCGCACCGTTCGCCAAATTGCCAACTACATCGCCAAGAAGGTGGGCGATCGCCTCAAGGAACTGTATCGTGACGATCGGGCAGAATATATTCGCTGCTGGCAAGATCTGGGAACGTTCGTCAAATTCGGTTCGATCAATGACGATAAATTCAAAAAGCAAGTCGAAGATATTCTTATCTACCGCACGACTGCCAATCTGAGTGACGATACGCCTAAGGTCGAAGTGCAAACGGCAGAGGGAGACGTTTGGCAACAGCCTTCTGACACCTCAAGCAGCACGCTAGACGGCAAATTTTACACAACGCTTACAGAGTATCTAGAACGCAACAAAGAACGCCACGAGAATCGCATTTTCTATTGCACCGATGAAGTAACTCAGGCGACCTACGTGCAACTGCACACCAGTCAGGGCTTAGAAGTCCTGTTTATGGATTCCTTTATCGACAGTCACTTTGTCGGATTTTTAGAGCGAGAATATTCTCATGTCCGATTCTCACGAGTTGATGCCGAACTTGATGACACGCTGATTGACAAAGACAAAGCTGAAATCGTTGATCCGACGACCAACCAGACTCGCGGTGAACAGATTAAGGCTCTGTTTCAAAAAGCGCTCAACAAACCCAAATTGATCATCCGCACCGAGTCGCTCAAGGGTGACGACCCTGCTAGTACGCCTCCGGCAATGGTGCTCTTACCCGAACATTTACGCCGAATGCAGGAGATGAATGCTTTGATGCAACAGCAGGCGATGCAGTTTCCTGAAGAGCATATTCTGTTGATTAACACGTCCCATCCGATGATTCAAAATGTGATCAATTTGAGTCAGGGGGCGATCGTCACCTCTGAGGCCGTTTCTCCGTCTACAGAACTGGCGAATTTGATCTGTCACCATGTTTATGACCTGGCGTTGATGGCTCAGAAGGGCTTCGATGCAGACGGAATGAAAGCCTTTGTAGAACGATCGAACCAAGTGCTGACTAAGTTGACCGATCGAGCCGCCAGCTAGTCTTTTGTCAATCTCCAAGGTGCAGTCTGTCGTGTTTTTCATTACGGACTGCAACCAGATTAGCTGGTGAAAATTTTGTGCTCTGGTTCCAATTTCTGCTGAGAGCCTTTACTCACAAACTGATTAATTTTCACAACCTTCAGCGGGTCAAGTTGTATTCAAGCCTAGGATGTTAGTGAATCGTCTTGGTAGAGTTTGAGTTAGGCGATCGCCCATCGAACAATTTTTTCCTGTCTTCGCTCACTATGACTCACCCACCCTCCAACCCCGACGACCCTGACCCAAATCGCTGGCCCACCTTTGCCGAGCTTGTAGTCCGGTTGCATGGAGAGGGAATCTATATTCACCCCGATCAACTCGCCGAGTTTCTTTTGTCGCATGGGCTACCCGTCGATTTATGCTATGTGCCCGATCGCCTCAAACAAAAAGCTGAGGCTGTGAATTCTCACTATCAGGGCGACATGGCACGGCTCGAAGAGATGAACGATCCGTTTTGGCATCCCCTCGTTGTGCCCTATTAACCCAACATTTATTAGCCTGGCAACAAAAGACACGACTGAGGTGAGTTTCGACTCCCCTCAACTCACAAACGGCGCGAGGGTTGAGCAAAGTCGAAACCCAGTTCTATGCACAAACTTCTATGCACAAACAAAGGATGCCGAGCCAATAGTCAACCAAATATACTGAGGTCGAGACTCGTCGCCAGCTTTTCGAGGAGAAACATGCCTGCGACTGAGTTGCCCGTTGGATCGATCGCCGGACTGTAACAGGCGATCGATCCTTGATGAGGCACGATCGCCAGCAGTGCCCCACTCACGCCCGATTTTGTGGGTAGCCCAACCCGAACTGCAACCTGCCCCGATGCCTCATACAACCCACAGGTGAGCATTAGGGCATTGACCATGCGCTGGTGAGAGGGGGCAATGATCGATCGCTGTGCCAACAGCAGCCCCAACCGTGCCAGATCTGCAACTGTGCCAGACAGACAACAGATGTGATTGTAGGTATCTAAAGCGACTTCGACTCCTTCTAGTTTGCCAGCCTGAGACAGCATTTTGGCGATCGCACGATTCGATTCATTAGAAAGCGAGCAAACCGACTCTAATATGGCGCGATCGAGGGCTAGCTGAGACCCCGCAGACTGGTTGAGCCATTGCCGCAAATGTTCGCAGCGAGTCGCACCATCTTTGCCAGGAAGCCTTGCCCCCAGAGCGATCGCGCCACTGTTGATCATGGGGTTGCGAGGAAAGCCCCGATCGACGCTGAGTTGAGTTAGAGAATGAAACGGCTGATCGGAAGGTTGTGTTCCCACATACTTAAATACCTCCTCTGCCCCCGATCGCTCCAAAAGAAAGAGCAAAACGAATGGCTTGATCACACTCATCAGCGCAAATCTCTGCTCTCCTGCTCCTGCCAGAAACTCTTGCCCGGTTGTGGTTTGAATGTTGACAGCGAGAATGCTGGCATCGATTTGGGCTAGCCGTGGAATATAGTCGGGCAGTCGTCCCCATTGCGTCCGTGGTTTGGCTTGATCGACCCAGGTGGATAGCTTCGCCTGAGTTAGTGCATCCAATCTTACTAAAGGGTCATGGATCATGGATCACAGGGAATTAGAGAGGCCTCGTAGGCGATCGCGAAGGCCGCATGACGCAGGATGAATCGCACCAGAGGAGTGATCAAATTTGAGTGACCAAATTTGAGTGACCAAATTTGAGTGATCAAACTCTAAATTCATCCGTCTCTTCGGTGTAGTCGATCGGCAACACTGCCATCAGATTTTCATTCGGACGAGGAATATAGTGCGACGAAAGAAACAGCTTGTCACCTTCTTTGCAAGCAGTCATCCTTTTGGCAGCCGCGATCCCAGCTTCTACTGAAATTTTGACTTCAGAGACGTTTCCTCGAACGACGATCGTAATGTACGCTCCACTCACTTTCTCCATTTCGACTAGCGTGACGCGGGCAGCCTTGACCATTACATCTGCAACCGCAAGCGCCGGGGGAAGTCCCCGTACTTCAACCATACCCACCGCATATGCCATGACAATTTCCCTTCCGATCGCTTGTATACCAAGAATCATTTTACGCAGCTTCGCTGATCTTTGGGCGAAATTGGTATCTCCTTAGCTTCTGGATCTGATCAATTACTGACCCGCAACTGCGGATTTCATCTCCAAGCAAAACCTTGCCCCAGAGACTAGGGAGATTTCTAGCAAACCAGTTCCCGCTGTCTTCGACTTGGCTCAGCCAGCTTGTGCCCTGAGCCAAGTCGAAGGACAAAACTCGGAAGGTCATCTCTTTTTTAGAAATCGCTTAAGGATCGAGGGTTAAATAACTTGTGAGTTGGATTGCCTGGGTTCGCTCATCCCCTCACCCCTTCTCCCAAGTTGGGAGAAGAAGGGGAACCGGACTCTTGCTTGCTCCCCTCGCCCAGATTGGGAGCGCATCCAAAGCCTTACCGTTTATTTAATTCTCATTCCTTAAGGATCGAGGGTTAAATAAAACCTGGACTTGCCCTCACTCTGACAAAAGCCCCTACAAAAGTCCCTGAAAGGCGGTTCGCTCGGCAACCTGTTTGCCTTCGTTGAGTAGATAATCGAAAAAAGCTTGGGCGATCGCTGACAACTGTTTCCCCGATGGGTAGACGACATACCATTGGCGATGAATCGGAAAGCCCTCAACATCCAGAATAGCCAGTTGGCTATTCAGCCCTTCAAGGGCAAGGGTATGCTTCGAGAGGACGGACACGCCCAACCCTCCAGCGATCGCCTGTTTGATTGCCTCATTGCTGCCCAGATCAAGCTTGACGCGCATCGAGATTCCGTGGTCGTCAAATAGCTTTTGTACTGCTTTGCGTGTGCCTGACCCTGGTTCTCGCATAATGAAGGGTTCTTCTGCTAGCCGTTCTAGGGGAATGTCTTTCTCGTGGGCCAGGGGGTGGTTTCCGGGAGCCAGCACCACTAGGGGGTTTTCCATAAAGGGGTGGGTCTGCGCTTCTGAATCGTCGGGCAGTTGGCTAATAATATAGAGATCATCGCGATTGACAGACAAACTATCAAAAATATATTGGTGGTTTGTCACGGTCAACGAAATGTCAATGCCAGGGTAACGCTGACAAAAGGGGCCCAGAATTCGAGGAATGACATACTTGGCAGTGGTGACGACAGCAATCCGCAGGGTTCCTTGCTTGAGACCTTTGAGGTCGGCGATCGCAATTTCAAACTGAGAGAGGCGATCGAACACTTCCTGACAGGTAGAATACAATTCTTTCCCGGCGGGGGTTAGATAGAGTCGCTTGCCAATTTGCTCAAATAAGGGCATTCCAACGGTTTTAGATAGTTGCTTCACCTGCATTGAAACCGTAGGCTGGGTCAGAAAAAGTTCTTCAGCCGCGCGAGTAAAGCTACTATGACGAGCAACCGCTTCAAAAACTTTGAGTTGGTGGAGAGTGGCGTTTTGCAAAGGAGAACTCCTTAAGGGTGTAAAAGACTATAGACTTTTATCTATTTAAGCAATTGATAACAGCGACTTTCACTTATAAGTTTTGTAGTTATGATAATACACAAGAGCATATGCTCCCTTCCAATCTGCGTTGCATGTCAACAGGTTTTGTTTGAGCCGATGCTAAGTTGCTAACTAACGGGTAGCAGCTTGACTGGTTCTCACACCCGATGTGCAACGCTTTTTTTATTACAGGAGGATTGCATTCCTTCGGCTCTAAAAAAACCGCCACTTCTATAAAACCTGAGTAATGTAATCTGGAGATTAGCGACTTCTGTTGACGTTGGTAATTCATAAAAACTATGCCTGATATTGTTGATATTGCAGTGGGCGCGGGTTCTTTCAATACGTTAGTGACGGCTGTAAAAGCTGCAAATTTGGTGGATGCGCTCAAAAGCCCAGGGCCATTCACGGTGTTTGCGCCAACGGATGAGGCCTTTGCAAAGCTACCTCCGGGGACGATTCAAACATTGGTACAAAACATTCCGCAGTTAACTAGAATTTTGATGTTTCATGTGGCGGCCGGAAAATACACACAAGCAGATTTAGAAAAATTGGAGTCTGTGGCTTCTCTAGAAGGGTCGCCGATTCCGGTTAAGTTTATCGATGGGTTTGAGGTTAAGAATGCGACGGTGGTGGCCCCAGATATTGAAGCAGATAACGGCGTGATTCATGTAATTGACAATGTGATTTTGATGGGCTAGTTCGGCCCTTTGAGGCAAAAAGTTCCTTGTACCACATGTACCACCAGCCAGGTTTCGACTCTGCTCAACTTTCAACTGTCGCGGGTTGAACGGAGTCGAAACCCGATTCACGGGTGTTTTATTTTTATGCAAACCCCTTAGAGGAAGTTTGAAACGTATAAAAAGCTTCCTCACTGCGTTCTATATCGCCTCGACTTCCAGCTTGGGGCTAAGGGTGCGAAGCCTACTCAAGGGACGAAGAGCCAATTAAAATCAGGTCTTCAGTCCTTTGCAAAGGACTTGGTTCGATTAGCCAATCTGGGGGCGGATGAACGCCAGAATGATACGTTTCAAACATCCCCTTAGGAACGTGGATTCAATCATTCCGCCAACTGCAAGGTTGTCTTGCTCTCACCCCAACCCTCTCCCAACTTGGGAGAGAGAGCAGGAATCCGGTTCTCCTTCTCCCAAGTTGGGAGAAGGGTTAGGGGATGAGGGCGAAGATCTCCAGCATTGATCAATCCACCTCCTCTTAGCGGTAGTTTTGCGCTTGAATTTCTCGGATGCGAGATTCGGGACGCAGAAAGCGATCGAGTTGGGACTCGAAGAATACACGATTTGCTTTGAGGTGGTTGGGGTTGGGATCATCTAATGGGTAAAGCAATGCAGTTCGCAATGCCTGGATGACCGCAGAAGTGACACAATACATCGATCGCTGGAAGCTAATGGCCAACTGAATCAGCATATCGTCATCGCCTCGACAGTGCTGTTGATAATATTCCACGAGATACGGGGGTAAAAAGTGCAGCATATCTTGGGCAAGCAATGTTGGAGGGATGCCAGCCGTCCCCACGGGGAACTTGTCGGCATATAACACACCGTAGTGGAAGTCTTTTTGGTCGCTCGGAACCTGCCCAGCCTGAGCGTTGTAAGATTTTGTGCCGCGAAAGGGAGACGTGCGGTAGAACACAGCTTCTACATAGGGCAATGCTGCTTCGTATAGCCAGGTGAATCCTTTTGATTTGGGAATGATCTCATAACATTCACCACGAATGTAAACATGATGGTAAATAGGCCGTCCTGCGATCGCGAAGATGCCGTTTACCAGAAAATCCATTGCTTGAGGAACACTGGTGATCTTGCCTTCATCATATAAATCAGACATCTCGAAGAACACGGGAGCCATCACTTCCCAAAATAGCCCCAGGTTTGCATAATAAGATGCCTGGCGACATTGTTCTAGAAACAGATCGGGAAATGCTTTGTGCAACGCTAACATGGCTGGGTTGCCTTTGAAATAGGCTTTGATGGCCCGATCGGCGTTGGCCTTATACTCATCGCTATCTAAGAAGGGATCAAACTGATTGACGGGCACATACATACCGCGATGCCAGAGCATGGCCCGCATACATTCTTCTGCGAATTCCATATTGATGCGATCGTGCCACAGGTGATGCACCAGTCGCGGGAGTTTCTGCTTGAGTTCCCCTTTCTCCATGAATTCCAGCAGTTCTGGGTGGGCAGTCGCGACCCCGCGCCAGATTCTTAGATCTGCATCATCTCCAGCGTAGTGGTTGTGGCGTTGCAGATATTCGTCGGAGATGAAGTACTTGAAGAAGGGAAAAGGGTTGAGGAAAACCTGTTCGCCAATGTATAGCAGGTCTCGCCAATAGAAGTCCATTGGTACGGCATAGGCTTTGTATAGGCCGATGATCTGCATCAGGTTTTCGGGCGTGTCGGGAAGCATCGCCCCCCCCTGCTTCGAGACGGTGAATAATGTCAGCGAAGGGATGTTGGGAGGGAGGAAGTTTGGTGGTGGGAGGTGCGGCTAGATTCATGGGATGAG
>JAAUOZ010000226.1 GCA_012034655.1 Leptolyngbyaceae cyanobacterium CSU_1_3
GATGATAAAAACAGAACTGCATTTGCAACTTCAAGCGGTGTTCCAGCTCGTCCGATCGGTGAAGTCCTGCCAAGTAAGCTTTGGCTTCATCTGTAGCTGCTTCAAACATATCTGTTTTGATTGACCCTGGTGCAACGACATTGATGCGAATCCCCGCTTTGGCATATTGGAGTGCAGCAGCTTTTGTTAAGCCTACTACCGCATGTTTACTCGCGGTGTAGAGGAGTATGTTAGGAAGTGCAACGACTCCAACCGCAGATGCCATATTGACGATCGCACCACTTCCCTGTTTCAACATCTGAGCGATTTCATGTTTCATCGACAACCAAACGCCTTTGACATTGACGTTCATCGTGCGATCATATTCAGCTTCTGTTTGCTCAATCAATGAAGGATTTTCGTCGATTATTCCTGCATTATTAAAGGCAATATCCAACCGATCAAAAACGCTAACCGCTTTATCAACCATTGCTTTCACATCGGCTTCTTTCGTGACATCTGCTTGCACAAAAATCGCCTCTCCGCCAATTTCCTGAATCAATCGAATCGTTTCTTCACCTTCATCCATGCGACGACCCACCACTACCACCTTTGCTTGTTGTTGGGCATAAGCGATCGCCGTTGCTCTACCAATTCCCGAAGTTCCGCCAGTGACTAACGCCACTTTATCTTGAAGTATCATCCTGTTTCTCCGGTTCCAATCAATATTGACCTTCAGCACACAATCAAACTCCGATTCGTTTAGCAATTACCAACCTCGTCAAGCTGGTTTAATCTTCTGTAAATTTCAGCACAATCTTGCCCCGTGTTCCTCCCTGCTCCAGACGCTGATGTGCCAGAACGACCTGATCCCAAGAAAATACTGAATCAATCACCGGGCGAAGCTGATGACGCTTGATGAGTTTTGTCAAAGCCTCTAATTTCGCTCGGTACTGGGGTGAAAGAACAAAATGAATCGTCAGATTCTTGCCCCATGCTTCAAGAAGCGATTGCGGTATTGCAATGTCTACAATGCTTGTCAGCCTACCAAAGGGACGAATGATTTCTAGACTACGCTGAATTGTTTCTCCGCCGATCGTATCTAGAACTAAATCCACACCCAGTCCATTTGTTTCTTGACGAATGACTTCTACGTAATCTTCATTTTTGTAATCAATCACCCGATCTGCACCCAGTTCTGTCACGAAATCTCGGTTTCTAGAACTACACGTCGCAAAAACGTATGCCCCGATCGCTTTGGCGAGTTGAACTGCGATCGAACCCACTCCACCCGCACCCGCATGGATGAGAACTGTTTCACCAACTTGTAGATTTGCCCCTAGTCACGTAGACAATCCCCAAGCAGTTCCGCCTGCAAGCGGAAAAGAAGCTGCTTCAATGTGCGATAGATTTGCAGGCTTGAGTGCAACAATCGCTGCATCAGCCACATGATACTGAGCGTAGCTACCGAATTCTCCAAAAATTTGCGGCGAGTAATATACGCTGTCCCCCACCTGAAAATCAGTCACTGCCTCGCCAATTGCCTCAATCACCCCTGAAACATCGACTCCGAGGATGGCGGGTAATTGAACCAGTTCCTTGTAATCACCCCGACGAGTTTGGTAATCGACCGGGTTAATCGAGGTTGCACAAACTCTGACTAACACCTGATTCGCCTTCAGTATTGGTATGGGAACCGTTTGAATCTCAAACTTCTCAGCATCACCAAACGCAGTTAATACGGCTGCTTTCATAGATTCCATCTGTGCCATTGAATTTTTAGACATTAGCTATAGGTTTCCTTTTTCTCTGTCTTGTTACCCTAGCGGAACTTGAGTTGAACCATCCGCATATTTTAATCGTTCAAGAGTGGCGACATTTGCATTCCAATCAGTTCAATGGAGCGCATCAGTTGGGCGTGATTCATCTGCGCGTTGTCCATTTGAAAAGTTACTCTCGAAATGCCGCCGAGCGATTCGCTGTGACGGCGGATTTTCTCCGCCACTTCTTCGGGACTGCCGACCAGTAACGCGCCGGTCGCGCCGCGCTGCGCGTCAAAAGCGGCGCGCGTAACAGGCGGCCAGCCTCTCTCTCTGCCGATTCTAGTGAAAGTTTCGGCGTAGCCCGGAAAGAATTCTTCAACGGCTTGCTCGGTCGTGTCGGCGACATAACCGATTGAATGCAATGAAACTTTCAATGTTTCGGGCGCGTACCCGGCGTACTCTCCGGCATCGCGGTATAAATCTACGAGCGAGCGAAAGCGTTGCGTTTCGCCGCCGATAATGGCGACCATGAGCGGCAGTCCAAGCATTCCGGCGCGGCGGAAGGATTGCGGCGTACCGCCGACCCCGAGCCAGATGGGAAACGGCTTTTGCAGCGGACGCGGATAAATCGCTTGGTTTTCCAGTGCGGGGCGAAATTTGCCCGACCAATCGACCGTTTCATTGTCCCGAATTTTGAGCAAGAGTTCGAGCTTCTCAGCGAAAATCTCGTCGTAATCGCCGAGACTAAATCCGAATAGCGGAAAGGCTTCGGTGAACGAGCCGCGCCCGACAACCATTTCGGCGCGACCTTTTGAAATCAAATCGAGCGTGGCGAATTGTTGAAACACGCGCACCGGGTCAGCCGCGCTCAGCACCGTAACCGCGCTGGTCAGACGGATGCGCTCGGTGCGTGCGGCAGCAGCGGCGAGAATAACCGCGTTTGCCGAATCTAAAAATTCATGCCGATGATGCTCGCCGATACCGAAGACATCCAAGCCGGAACGATCCGCCTGCTCTATTCTCTCCAGCAGTTCGGCGACAGACTGCGCGGCATCCGCCGTTTCACCATTCTCACTTGTTCCAACTGAGGCAAAACTGTCAATTCCAACTTCCATATCATTTCCCAATCGTTTTGCGAATGAAATAGACTTAATCCAAAACAGTAGAAAGCCTTGCTGTACGAGTTAAGCGGCTGTTCTCTCGCTCAGCAAAAACGCCTAACCATCGTCAACTCAGAGGGGTCACGCTACTATCGCGATCTGAATTATCAGGGAGCGGAATGGATTCAGTTTCACCGGGAACCCCTGGGAAGCGGCGGTCTTGCCAATCTCGTTTTGCCTGCTCGATACGCGCTGAGCGACTCGACACAAAGTTCCAGTACTTTGTGCGATCGCCCACTGGTGCTCCGCCGATCAATCATTGCTTTTGCCTCAGCCCCCGCACTGATATTTACTGATTCATCCGGCGCTAAAACGGCTAAACGATATGGCTCTAAAGGTTTTCCATTTATGGATAGGCCGGATGTGACGCTATAAACTGCCCTTTCTAAACCTTCTATTGGCGCTAGCTGAAATTGACTACCTTCCGTGAAAACGAGCGCTAGGTAAAGAGTAGCAGAGTAGGTTTTAACGGGTGATTGGTGAGACTGGTAGCTACCGGCGATCAAGGTCGCGCTGGTGCCTGTTTGAATCCACCTCGGTAAATCAGTCGCCGGATAATGTGAAAAGCTGGGTTCAACTTCTTCAGCGATTTCGGGGAGGGCAATCCAGGTCTGAATGCCGTGAAGAGTAGATTCTTTCTCTCTAAAGCTCTCGGGCGATCGCTCAGAATGAACAATACCTTTGCCCGCTGTCATCCAGTTCACCTCGCCCGGGATAATCTCTTGTATTGTACCTAGACTATCTCTATGCAGAAGACTTCCTTCAAACAAATAGGTAACCGTCGCTAAATTGATGTGTGGATGGGGTCTAACATCGACGCCTTTTCCAGCCGGAAAAATAGATGGGCCTAAGTGATCAAAGAAGATGAAAGGGCCAACCATTTTTAGGGTTTCACTCGGTAAGATGCGCTGTACGCTAAACCCACCTAAGTCGTGTTTTTCAGGCGTGATTAATTGCTGAATACTCATTTTTGTACGATCCATTCTTAGTTGACGTTGTGGACGAAGATACAATCTTAGTTCTGTTGCTGCTTCAGATTCTTGCCTAACTTAACTTCAATGTAATGAGTTCCAAAGCTCGATTTCTTTCAGATTCCTATGGTGCTAGCGAATCTGCTTGGGGGTCTTTCCCGTGAATCGCTTGAAGTGCTGCGTCAAATGGCTTTGACTGGAGAAGCCTACTTGTAGAGCAATGTCTGCGATCGCCAAATCTGTTTTCGATAGCATCAATTTCGCTTGTTCCACTCGTTGTTGAATCACATACTGGTGTGGAGAAATTTCGATCGCCTGTTTAAATAAACTTGCAAAGTAAGTCGGGCTAATGTTGATCACTTCTGCAAGTTCGGTCAGTGACAAATCTCGGTCAAGGTGAGTGTGAATATAGTCGAGTACTTGCTGCAACTGGGTGCGCGTTAAGCCTCTGTTCTTGAATTCAAGGGTTGGCGTTATAGTTGTTAGCATGGTGCAAAAATTGGTGGTTTGTTCGACAGGAGAAGCTAACCGTCAAAATCAGGTGACTTACTGGCACTAGCAAGCAAAAACAGAATCTTAAGTTAGAAATCGAGCGCAACAAAGCTGCTCAAAATCTAAAAGCATGAGCCTTTAAACATCGACCAAATTGTCATGAATTAGATTGAAACCTTGCTCACTTCTCAGAAATAAGTACTAGACACAAATGTGTCAGAAATTGCTCATTTGAGCATGAACTTATTCAAAATGTTGTGAATATGAGTTTTTGCCGCATTCACAGAAATATTAAGCTTCCGAGCGATCGCGATACTGTTGTCTCCATCAACAATCAATTGCAACACCTCCAACTCCCGGTTTGTAAGTGATTCAGCGAGAATCATTTGCCTCAAGTCTGAATCAACTGCGGGAATCACAATCGCTTCAACCGAGTCATTGTCATCAGATAGAGGAGGATAGGCTTGCTGGAACCGCTCGGCGACCTCTTGGGCAACCGTAACAAGGGCATGATTAGGAGAGAGAGAGCAGTGGGAAAATGAGTTTGAGTTGAAAACCTCGATTGCTTAAAATCATCTTTGGTCGATCGTGGACTGGATGTCATAAAATTGTCCTCAGTCAAACAGGAATGGTGAACAAAGGTGGGGAATTTAATGGCTTGCAGTGTCAATAGTTGCGATCAATTGATCAAGGCTCCAACGATCGCGATAGCGAATTCCATTGATAAATAGTGCGGGTGCAGTGGTGACTCCGCTGCGATATCCACTTTCGATATCTTCGTTGATGCGATTGACATGCACTTGTTTAGACAAGTCTTTGAGAAACTGAGGAATATCAAGCCCTAAATCATTGGCGTACTCGACAAGATAACCATTCTCCAACTTTTGTTGATGGGCAAATAAAGTATCGTGCATCAGCCAAAACTGTCCTTGGGCAGCGGCGGCTTCAGTAGCTTCGGCAGCCCGTTGAGCATGAGGATGAATTTGTGTCTGCGGAAAGTGACGGAAGATCAAGCATAAATAATCTGCTCCAAAAGCAGCACTAAGCTCTCGTTTGATCCCTTTAATCAGTTTGTAAACGTCCGCACTTTTGGGGTCTTGATAGTCTCCATACATGACCAACACGACCTTGGCACTCAGCACACCCTGCATCCAATCTTGGGTCGAAGGGGGGACAAGTAAGGAACTGTGGCTGCGATCGTCGTTCATTTTTCTATATCTGCATCAAGCCTGGAACCTTGCAATAGAAGCTGGGAAAAACCTTATGATTCAGGGCATTCCCAGCGTCAGCCATTTGAACGTGAGTTGAACAACTTTGAGATCGGTGATTGCTGCGTTAGCGTAGGTTTCGCCAGCGACGAGCAAATTCCCTCAGAACTGAACTAGAGAGTTGCGATTGCAGCCATTCAAATGCCTCTTTTTGATAGGGGTAGTTCGACGGCTTGTAGTAAGCGGCTGCATCAGTCAGTTGGATTGGCGTATTAGCACCTCGACGGAGGGCTTGCCAGGTTTGAGGACCAACGATGCCATCTGTAGCAATGCCACTCTGTTTTTGAAACTGAACCACTGCGGCACGAGTCGCATCACCAAAGATGCCATCGACTGCAATGTTGATTCCTGTCGCATTCAACAATTGTTGTAGCTCAGTGACAGCATCACCAGAATCGCCCTGGCGTAGCATTGGGTCTGTGGCTGTAGCTGTAGGAGTAGAGGTCATGGATTTATCTCCAATGTGTTAGGGTTGGAAACTCAATCAGCTTCACCGCTCTAGAGACGCATGATTTACCTGATTGGATGCACTTCTGGCAAGATTCGCCCAGTTGTGATTCTGCTGTGATTCTGCAAATAGGATTCAAGGTTGATTAGGCTAGGAAATAGGGGCTGCAACTGGCAAAGTTTGCTGTATCACTCACGTTCTCAAAACAACGGTACAAGGTTGCCATTTCTGCTCCAATTAACTTGCTCAATCCATTGACTGCATCTTTGTTTGCATACATTCAATGTAGGAGATCGCTTTCAAGCTGTCGTCTATAGCAAGTTAAAACTTTTGCAGTACAAATTGATAGATTAACTATGCGATCGTGAAGTAGAAGGCTGGCTATAACTAAAGTTAGAATCCGAACTCGATCGAAAGTACACCCTACAAACTAACAATGCCGCGTTTAACCGCAACAATCACCGCTTGGGTGCGATCGCTGACATCTAACTTATTCAAAATCCGATTGACATGGGATTTAACAGTACTAGGGCGTGTTTTAAAACATATAGCCACAAGAGAATAGAGGCTAGAGTCAGCATGGCTAGGTAGTTTGCCGCCTTTTTCTCATAGCGAGTGGCAACCCGGCGAAACTGTTTGAGACGATTAAAACAGCGTTTAACTAAGTTCCGTTGGCGGTACACAGTCTTGTCAAACTTTCCTCGGTGTTTCTCGTTCTCCTTTCGGGGAATGGAATAACGAATGCCTCGACGACGCAAGTAACGACGAATTTTACCACTGCTATACCCTTTGTCTGCGACCACCCGTTGAGGACGTAATCGCGGACGACCTGACCCGGTACGCGGCACAGCTCCTTGCTCTATCAGTGCCTCAAACACAACCGTCTCGTGGCGTTCCCCCACCGTCACAAGAAAAGTTAAAGGCAGACCGTTGCCCTCGATTCTCAAATGAATCTTGGTGCTAAATCCGCCTTTCGACCAGCCCAATGGCTTCTCGCTGCTGCACCTGTTGGGTGTCAGACCACTCGCTTTGGGGATCTAGATCCCCTTTTTTGCGCCCGCAGCATGTTGATGCGCCCGAATCACACTGCCATCGACATGATGGATTTCCCAGTTGAGTTGACCTTTGCTATCGGCTTGCTGCTGGAGGGTCAGTAAAATCTGTTGCCATAGCTGTTGTTTTTGCCAGCGATAGAACCGCCCAGAAACTGTCTCCCACTTGCCATAGCGTTCCGGCAAGTCCCGCCAAGGCGCACCTGTTCTGAGAATCCAGAGAATGCCGTTGACCACAGTGCGATGATCTAGACTCGGACGACCGACCGCAGGTTTTTGAACGGGTAAAAGGGGTTGGAGTCGTTGCCATTGGTCATTGGTTAAATCACCACGACGATGAATCGAATGAGGAGGAAGGATCATTGAGAGTGCTTGAACCCGACCTATCTAGGGTTCCCAAGGTTTTAAAGCACTCCCTAGTGAAGCAAAAAAAAACGAGATTAGCCAATGGTTGGCAGGCAATCGTCAGGCAATCAGCGAAGGCTCTTTGGAGTGCTGTTTCAAGATGAATGTCATTTGCTTTGGGGGGGATCTGTGTGGCTATGTTTGGGGCAAGAGCAACGAGAGAGCCGAACTGCCGATAGTTAATGAGCGCCAGAAGCAAACCTACTATGGAGCCATCAACCTGCACAATCAAGAGTGTTTGCTCTAGTCGGCTAAAACGGGCAACTCAGAGGAAACATTGGCGTTCTTCAAGCAGTTGCAGGCACAATACCCCAACGTCGGATTGCCCTGTTGTGGGATGGAGCAAGTTATCATCGCTCCCAAGAGGTCAAAGACTATCTGGCACAAGTCAATCAAGGGTTAGAGCCAGAAGAGTGGAAGATCACCTGGATACCCTTTGCGCCGAATGACCGGACTTAGAATCCAATTGAAGATGTGTGGTTGCAAGCGAAACGCTTCATTCGAGAGCATTACTATTTATGTACATCGTTTGAGGCAGTGAAGTATCTCTTTGAGTTTGTAACCCATCGCCAAGTCTTTAATTTCCCAAAGCTCCTGAAATATGGATGTTTCTCTTAAAATCAACTAGGATTGCTATAGAAGGCAACAAGTTAGCCCTAGAGATTCAAGCGAATGTCAGACTGTAATTCGGGATTTGTGGCTTTTGTATAGAACCCATTTGACATCTT
>JAAUOZ010000227.1 GCA_012034655.1 Leptolyngbyaceae cyanobacterium CSU_1_3
TGCAGCAGATTCGCGAGCGGGGGCGGGGGTGGCGAATCGATGGCTTAGAAATGTTGGTTCAAGCAAGGGGCTGCTGCCCTACAAATTTTGGCTTCAGACATCGCCTCCCATCGACGTGATGCGGCAATCTCTAAGGCAGCACTTGAGCCTAGGAGACGCGTGAGGCATCGGAAAGATGGCTAAAATGAACGATGTCCCCTGCCTACACTCCTCCCTTGACTGCCACTTCAGCCTCCAAAATTGTTCTCGTTGACGGTCACTCCCTCGCCTTCCGGGCTTACTTTGCGTTTGCCAAAGGGCGCGACGGTGGGCTACGTACCTCCACAGGCATCCCAACCAGCGTTTCCTACGGGTTTCTCAAGGCACTGCTCGAAACCATCGACCTCGAACAGCCCGATTATCTAGCGATCGCCTTCGACCTCGGTGGAGCTACCTATCGTCACGATGCCGATGAGACCTACAAAGCAGGTCGCCCCGAAGCGCCCGAAGACTTCAAGCCCGACTTAGACAATCTGCAAGAATTGCTGAAAGCCCTCAATTTGCCGATCGTCTTCACCCCCGGATACGAAGCCGACGACGTAATTGGCACGCTGGCAAGACGCGCCAGTCAGGAGGGGTTTCAGGTCAAAATTTTGAGTGGCGATCGCGATTTGTTTCAACTCATCGACCCCGCAGAGCAGGTGAAAGTTCTCTATATGAGCACGACCTACGGCAAGGGAACCCAGCCGCCGCGAGAGTTTGGCGTAGAGCAAGTCAAAGAAAAGCTGGGAGTTTTGCCGTCGCAGGTGGTAGATTTCAAGGCCCTCTGTGGCGACCCGTCTGACAACATCCCCGGTGTGAAAGGGATTGGCGAAAAAACCGCCGTGCAACTCTTGACGACCTACGGAACCTTAGAAAATGTCTATGCGTCGATCGATGAGATCAAAGGCGCAGTCAAGAAAAAGCTAGAAGCCGGACTTGAAGATGCCCGACACTCGCAGTGGATGGCGCAAATTCATCTTGATGTGCCGTTAGATATTGACCTGCGATCGTGCCAATTGCAAGGCTTTGAAGAGGCAACCGTTCTGCCAATTCTAGAAAAATTAGAATTCAAGTCTTTTCTGACCCGCGTCAAAAATGGCAGCAGCAACTCTCCGGGACGGATGAAGCCACGCTGCCAGCCGAGTCGTCTTCTGTCTCATCGCCTCCCTTGCCCACCTACGAGAGCGACGACCTATGGTTCTTTAGCGCCGAAGACACCGAGAAGGCTGAGAAAATTGAAGCAGTGACGATCGCCCCTCAGATCATCGACACCCTTGAGAAACTAACCGACCTGATCGCCCGCCTGCAAGACTGCACTCACCCAGAAACCCCCGTCGCCTGGGACACCGAAACCAATGCCCTAGAGCCACGAGACGCAGATCTCGTGGGCATCGGCTGCTGCTGGGACGATCGCCCCGATAGCGTCGCGTACATTCCCCTCGGCCACACGATGGCTCACACGACGGCTCCCACGACGGGTGAGATAGGGAGCGGCAACCTCGACAAAGCCACCGTTCTAGAGGCGCTGCGACCCATTCTGGAGAGCGATCGCTACCCAAAAGTGTTGCAGAATGCCAAATTCGATCGCCTTGTGTTTCGATTTCAGGGCATTCACCTTGCGGGTGTGGTGTTCGATACAATGCTGGCCAGCTACATCATCAACCCCGAAAGCAGCCACAAACTCAGCGATATTAGTCAGCGCTACTTAAGTACTCAGTCGCAGGACTACGAGGATCTGGTTCCTAGGGGTAAAACGATCGCCGACATCGAGATCCGCAAGGTAGCAATTTACTGCGGATTGGATGTCTACACAACGTTTCATCTAGCGCCAAAACTGCGATCGGAACTTCACGATCTGCCCCAACTCGATCGATTGTTGCAAGAAGTCGAGCAGCCCCTAGAGCCAGTCTTGGCAGAAATGGAGGCCAGCGGCGTGCGAATTGACCAAAACTACCTAAAAGAATTCTCGAAATCCCTAGAGCAAGATTTACACAGCATCGAACAACGAGCCTACGCTTCTGCTGAGGGGCAGTTTAGCCTTGGCTCACCCAAACAACTGAGCGAATTGCTCTTCGATCGCCTAGGACTCGATCGCCGAAAATCGCGCAAAATCAAAACCGGATATTCCACCGATGCCGCAACCTTAGAGAAGCTGCAAGGCGATCACCCCGTCGTCGATCTGATTTTAGAGCATCGCACCCTCTCAAAATTGAAGTCTACCTACGTAGATGCGTTGCCTCTACTAGTTCGTCCCGATACTCACCGAGTTCACACCGACTTCAACCAAGCTGCCACCTCCACCGGCAGGCTCTCTTCCTCCAGTCCCAACCTGCAAAATATCCCCATTCGCACGGCCTTCAGCCGTCAAATTCGCAAGGCGTTTATTCCTCAAGATGGCTGGCTGATGGTGGCGGCAGACTATTCACAAATCGAGTTGAGAATTCTCGCGCACTTGAGTCAAGAACCAGTTCTGTTAGAAACTTACCGCAACAATCAGGATGTGCACACGCTGACGGCGCGGTTGCTGCTTGACAAAACAGAGATCAGTTCTGAAGAACGCCGCCTGGCAAAAATCATCAACTTCGGTGTGATCTACGGCATGGGTGCTCAACGGTTTGCGCGAGAAGCAGGGGTGTCGCCCTCCGTTGCCAAAGAATTTATCGAGCGCTTCAACGATCGCTATTCCCGCGTTTTTGCCTACCTGCAACAAATGCAGCGAGAAGCGATCGGCAATGGCTACGTCGAAACTATCCTCGGACGGCGACGCTATTTTAGGTTTGCCAGCGACTCGTTGCAGAAATTGCGCGGCAGCAGACCTGACACGATCGACTTGAGCAAGCTCAAATTACGCGACCAATTTGATGCAGGCTTGCTCAGAGCCGCCGCCAATGCCCCCATTCAAGGCTCTAGCGCTGACATCATCAAACTAGCCATGATCAAGCTGCATGACCTGCTCAAAAACTACGATGCCCATCTTTTGCTCCAGGTACACGATGAACTTGTGTTTGAGATCCACCCCGATGCCTGGGTAGCGCTGGAACCCCAAATCAAGGCTGCAATGGAAGAAGCGGTTCAGTTGAGTGTGCCGCTACTGGTCGAGATTCACGCTGGGCAGAATTGGATGGAGACGAAGTAGAAAGGGGAGGCTGCCCTTGGCACACTTCGCTAAAGAGATGAGGAGCGGCTATTTTTTTCGTTTCGCATCCTTCTACTTCTAGCCGCCCTCGGCGTAGGGAATAAAGTAGGCGATTGAGTTGTTGTCGCTCTGCTTCGGGTAGAGATTCGTCGAGCACTGCTGCCAGAAGCCCATAGCGATCGGCAAGGGTTAATTTTCCAGAGCGATGGGCAGCGATCGCCATTTCGATCAAGGCAGTGGGGAGAAGGCAAACTTGAAGGGTCATGTCTCTTTGAAGAGAGGAGCTTTGTTAATTTTTTATTGACTATAGTCTTCCCAAAAATAGTCTTCCCAAAACCGATTCGATCGCAGGGTAATACCCATCAAAGCGGGATGTGATTGATGTCGCCTAAAAAATGCTCGGCTTTTAGATTGCTTCTGCTTCCTCTAAACTTCACAAAAATATCAATCTCCATGCTCAAACTGGGCACATTACCTACCAGGTACTCAAATTGGCAGAGAAGAATCTTTAGAGGGATGACTAAAAAGCTTCCCAATTCCGGCGTTGCTGATTGTGGAATGGAAAATCTACGGTAGGGGTCGCTCCCTTGACTGCTCTGAGTCTCTGGGCAACCCCAAGGAGATTGCCCCACATCCAACTTATTCCGGATTCAGCAACGCCCCAATTTCTATGATCTTTAGCGATCGCTCTGTCAGTTTCTAATCGCCGGTCTATCAACGACAGAACCTTACGTTGACGCTTTATGATCCAGACTGAAAACGCCACAGCCGAGAGCCTTTTGCAAACAGGACAATCCTTCAGCCAAGTGGGAGACTACAAAGACGCGATCGCCCATTTTGACGAGGCACTCGCCCTTCAACCCAACTACTTTGAAGCATTCAGCGAAAAAGGTAGCGCCCTGATCAACCTGGGGCAGCACGAGGCCGCGATCGCCTGTTTCGACAAAGCCATCTCCTATCACCCCGATTCTGCGTATTTTCACTACAGTCGAGCCTGGGCCGCTTACGTTGCTAGACAGTTTGAAATCTCGATCGCCTGTTTCCACAAAGTTCTAGAATTGCAACCTAGCTATCCTCAAGCGCAATATAGTCAAGGGCTGACTCTATATGCGATCGGACGCTACGAAGAAGCAATGCCCTATTTTCTCAAAGCGATTGAACAGACTCCTAATTTTGCCGATGCCTGGTATATGCATGGGGCGGCCCTTCAGGTGACACATCGCTACGAGGGAGCCGTTGACCACTTCAATCAGGCACTTATTTTGCGACCAAATTACAAAGATGCGCTCTACAGTCGAGGCAATGCTCTGCTGTGTTTGGGGGACTACGAAGCAGCGATCGCCAGCTACGAGAGGTTTTTAGCCAGCGACCCCGACGACGCAGACGCTTGGTATTATCGGGGCATTGCCCTCAAGCAACTCAACCGCCACGAGGCGGCGATCGAAAGCTACCAAAAAGCCTTAGAGATACAGTCGAGCCACGCCCACGCCTGGTATCAGCAAGCTTGCTCGTGTATGAGGCTAGAAGATTTAGCGGCTGCGATCGCCAGTTTCAATCAAGCGGTCTACCATAAGCCTGACTTTTATGAAGCCTGGTATAACCGGGGGGTCGCCCTCAAAAACCTGGGACAGCTTGCCGAAGCCGTCACCAGCTACGATCGAGCGTTAGCACTCAAACCCAGTGATTTTCGCGCCTGGAATAATCGCGGCGGGGTTTTGGTCAGCCTGGGTCGTTTTCAAGAAGCCGTCGCCAGCTACGACAAAGTTCTCGCTCTCAAACCCGACGACGAAATTGCCCACAAAATCGTGGGGTCGCCCTCAAGAGAAGCGAGCCAGACTAAACAAACAAGATGCGATTGTTACAGCCACCCTCATCCCGATCGCAAAGCGTGGCGAAGCCAACCCCTCATTCCTCCAAATACCTCTCATAGCCAACTTCATCCAACTTCTGCTGTTTCTCCATCACCAGGTCAGCCAGGCGCTGACGATACTGTTGCACCTGGGATAGAAGCGCTGAGTCGTGACTTGCCAAAATTTGCACTGCCAGCAACCCAGCATTTCTCGCATTGCCGATCGCCACTGTTGCCACCGGGATGCCTGCGGGCATTTGCACGATCGAATAGAGGGAATCGACACCCTGAAGATGACGGCTGGCTACAGGCACACCAATCACGGGCAGAGGGGTCAATGCTGCCACCATTCCGGGTAGATGTGCTGCTCCACCTGCCCCGGCTACAATCACTTTAATACCGCGCTCGTGGGCTTGTTTGGCGTAGTCCACCATGCGATCGGGGGTTCGGTGCGCCGAGACGATTCCTACTTCGTAAGGCACTTTAAATTCTTCGCAGGCGCGATCGCACCTTGCATGGTCGGCAAATCTGAATCGCTGCCCATAATGATGCCAATCAGGGGTTGAGTCATGGAGGGTTGAGTTGGGTAAACTGGGTGGATTGTTGATGCTCAATCAGATACGCAATCTTTATGGACGCAGCGATCGAGCCTAACGCCAATCTGGATATTATCAACGCTCGACTACCAGGGCGCACAGGATTGCAGATCATTTCCATCCGGCAGGGCATGATTCGTGAGATTACACCCTGCGATCGCCCGTCTGCTCTTACGCTCTTGCCCGGTGCTTTGGATCTCGCAGGCGATTGGGTTTCGCTCGGCGGCATCGACCTACAAATCAACGGTGCTTTAGGATTGGCATTTCCTGATCTCAGCCTTGAGGCGGCGACCCAACTGGAGGCGATCGCCCATTTTCTCTGGGATCAAGGAGTCGATGGCTATTTGCCGACGATCGTCACCACCTCGATTGAGAATATCCAGCGCGCTCTGGCCGCGATCGCCCAGTTTTCATTACTCAATTCCCAATCCCGCGATCGTCACAGGGCGGCCCAAATTCTCGGTGTCCATCTTGAAGGGCCCTGCTTAAACCCCGCCAAGCGAGGGGCCCATCCCGCAGAATATTTGCTGCCCCTGACCGTTGAGCAAATCAAACGAGTTCTCGGTGATTACGCTTCGGTAGTGAAGATTGTCACCCTTGCCCCTGAGCTTGACCCAACTGGGAAGACGATCGCTTACCTGCGCTCTCTCGGTATCACAGTTAGCTTGGGCCACTCGCAGGCAACGGCTGCCCAGGCACAACGGGCATTTGCTCAGGGTGCATCTATGATCACCCATGCCTTCAATGCCATGCCCAGCCTGCACCATCGCGAACCAGGCTTGTTGGGAGCCGCGATCGCCAATCCTGCGGTCTACTGTGGTCTCATTGCCGATGGGCAACACGTCACCCCTTTGATGATTGACCTATTGTTGAGAGCCAGCCACTACGATCGCGGAATTTTCTTGGTCAGCGATGCCCTTTCTCCCCTCGGACTGCCCGATGGCATCTACCCCTGGGATACTCGCCAAATTGAAGTCAAAGCAGGAACGGCGCGGCTCCCCGATGGCACTCTCTCAGGAACAACCTTGCCGCTCTTGGTAGGAGTCGAAAATCTGATCCAGTGGAACCTCTGCGATCTGGGCACAGCGATCGCCCTGGCAACTACGGCCCCCAGGCAGGCGATCGGACTCAACCATGGCTACCTTGACCAACCTGCACACCTGATTCGTTGGAGTCATAACACAACGACAGGCGACTTAAAACGGCTTAGATTGTAGATCTTTGGCTGTCAAAGAGATTCAGCCATTTGTACGATTTTTATGTGACAGATGCAATTCTGGCTCATAGAACGGCATTTCTATTTTTGCACTGCCCTACACTTCGAGCAGGATGGTCTCAAGGCGAATGGCAATCGTCTAGACAAGCCAAGCAAATCAGCAGAATCTGTGAATTAGCCTCTGCAAAATAATCCGCAAATAAAAAGGGACGCTGTCCAGCGCCCCCAAGATACTCAGATTGACTTGTCAAAGCAAAAGTAACCTCACAAATTCACCAGCTCTTGATGTAGACATGGGCGAGATGCCTAAGCGGTGGCTATGGGGATTTTGCCCATCCGTAGGATAACTGAGAAATTCACAGAGTAGTAGAAGCTACACAGAAATTTCATGAAAGCTGCGTTTCTCACGGATTTTGTATAAAGTTTCGTTCTCAGTTTAGGCTTGCACCCTTGAGTTGGGCTAAGGGCTGCACCCCTCCAAGCCCTTCACTCAAAACTTTTGAGAATAAAATCCCTGACAACGCGATGGGCAACTTTCTAGAACCACCCTCACCCCAGCCCCGCTCCTAGGGAGATCCGGTGACTCAGCCTAGCTTGGCTCTCCTTCTTTGAGCGATCAAGTAATACTATTAACCTATGAAAGCGATCGAATGTAGATAGGTTTATGAACGTAGTAGACGATAAAGCGGTGGTTCGAGAATACTTTAACCAGACAGGGTTCGATCGCTGGCGACGAATCTATGGCGATGGTGAAGTCAGCAAGATTCAATTAGACATTCGCACAGGGCATCAGCAGACGGTTGATACGGTGCTAGAGTGGCTCACCACCGACAAGCAGCACGGGTCAGAACTGACGATCTGCGATGCGGGATGTGGGGTTGGCAGCCTCAGTATTCCACTAGCGCAGACCGGAGCGAAGGTGTTTGCAAGTGATATTTCTGAAATGATGGTTGGAGAGGCAAAAGAGCGGGCTAGCACCCTTGATCTGTCTGGAAATCCTACCTTTGCGGTGCAAGACTTAGAGGAATTGAGTGGTAAGTATCACACAGTGATTTGTTTGGATGTGTTGATTCACTATCCACCTGCCCAAGCGATCGAGATGATCGAGCATTTGGGCAGTTTGGCCAACGATCGACTCATTCTCAGTTTTGCGCCTAAAACCTTTCTGCTGACTATTTTGAAGCGGATCGGTGAATTCTTCCCTGGGCCCAGCAAAACTACTCGCGCCTATCAGCACCCCGAAGCAGGCATTGTGCAAGTACTCGAACGCTCTGGCTTCAAGATTCAACGCACAGCGATGACGAGCACTCGATTTTATTTTTCTCGCATTCTAGAGGCCGTCAGGGGTTGAAAAGTTCAGTTTTGAAGGCCTGTCAGATTGTTGTCAGAACGGCGATCGTTGCTTCAAAGTAGCAGCGATCGCCGTTCTCCATCCACAAC
>JAAUOZ010000228.1 GCA_012034655.1 Leptolyngbyaceae cyanobacterium CSU_1_3
AAAGCTGGCGTAATCGAGACAAAGTTAGAGTAGGCGACGTCCTCCTGCAAAAAGGATTGATCACCCAAACTCAACTCAAAGCAGCCTTAGCTACCCAAAAATCTAGCCAGCAAAAATTGGGGGAAATTCTCATCCAGCAGGGATTGGTCACCCCCACCCAGTTGCGTCAGGCTCTCAATGAGCAAGGTTGGCGTAATCTGGCTGCCACCCTGCTCTTGTCAATCAGCACCCTCCTCCCCAGCCTTCCTAAGGTCATTGCTCAAGTTCCTGAGGTTCCCAACTACCGTCCTCGCCACAATCAACCCCTTGTCTCTAATGAGGATATTGACGGTAGTGAACCCAAGGATTCCACAGGTGGTTTTGCTGAGTCTTCTTCCCACAATTCCCTTACACAGGCTCCTCTAGCCCAGCAGGCCTCTGTTTCTTCCCCTTAAAGGGGATTTTGCCATCCTCTAAACGGAGAGGGTTGGCTCAGTCAAGGCATTCGTGGCAAAACCCATCAAGGTCGGATGGAATTTGCCTATGACTTAGGGGCAAGTATTGGTACGCCTGTATACGCTATGCGCGCGGGCAAAGTCATTGCCGTGCGAGATAAATACCCCGATGTCGGCGGGGCAAAGAAAACATTGCTCGCTTCAACTATGTCTGGATTGAACATGATGGTGGATATCGCTCCATGTATGCACATCTCCAGCAAGGGTTCCGGGGTAAGGTCGCCATTAAAGCTGGTGATTTGGTTAAAGCTGGCCAGTTGATTGGCTATAGCGGTAATTCTGGTTGGAGTACAGGACCTCATCTACATGTGGAAGTGCAGCAACCCAGCGAAAGACGGACGTTTACCCAAACGGTGCCCTTTGCGATCGCAGGCACCTGCCAAACTGGAGAACTCGCTAGCAACCCCAATTAGGGATTAGGATAGCACCTGAAGTTTTGAAAAAGCCCTCAATTGCCCAGCGTTTGCGTCCGAGCCGCACCAGATAAATTCCCGAATAGGGATAGTGGAGACGACCGATCGCAAAATCAATCTCTCCAGCATCTAATAATTCAGGCACATTAATGTTAGTGCTAGGTTTAACCCGAATATCAATGCTGGCCGCCATTTGCTCTAAGCGTTCCGCCAATCTGGGAAGAACGAGCGCAGCAGTAAAATCCGTCATGGCAAAGGTAAAGGTGCGAGATGAGGTCGCAGGAATGAATTCAACTTTTGCTTATTTGATATTCAGTTTATCGAATAGTTCTACCTGCGATACAGTGGGAGCATCACAATCCAGTGAATATAGATTAATCTGCGCTGTAGTAAGAATTTATCGCTCTTGCTGTTTGGATGTCCCCTTCGCATTGAGGATGGAGTCAAATGCCGCAAACAGAATCTGTGACACGGAACTTTATTAGTCCGCTCGAACTCGGCCAACGATTGAATAAACCTCTGGTGTTATCCAGTCGGCAACTAAGTTGGAAGGGAATTATAGTGGAGCAGTTTCAACAGTCTTCAAAGTCATCCTTTGAAATGGAACTGCCTGCCATCTCGGATCATTGGCTCAACTTATCCCTGGGACAGCCTGCTCATTTGACCCAGAAACATGGCGATCTCCTGCATGAATCTATCATTCAAACAGGGGATATTATCCTGGTGCCTGCGGGACAACCAAGCTACGTGTATCGGAGTGAAGGCAACGTTTGCTGCCCACTGCACATTTGCTTAAAACCGGAGTTGGTTGAACAGGTTGCCGAAGGAGCTGATATTGATCCCGATCGGCTCGACCTCGTGAACTGTTTCGGGAAGCAAGATGTACAGCTTCATCATCTCGCAATGTTGCTGTTGGCTGAGTTGCAATCCGGTGGCATCATGGGGCAGTTGTATGTGGAATCCTTAACGCAAGTATTGATCGTTCACTTACTACGACAGTATTCAACGTCTACGAAACCTATTACCTTCCAGAACAGAAGCCTAACTCGTACCCAGTTGCGGCAAGCAATTGACTATATTCACGCTCATCTTGACCGGGATTTGTCCTTGGGAGAAATTGCCGATGTTGTTAATATTAGCCCCAATTATTTTGCCAGTTTATTCAAACGGGAGAAAGGAATTTCTCCGCATCAGTATGTGATTCAACAACGTGTGGAGCAGGCGAAACTGATGTTGAAGAAAACGGATCTGGCGATCGCAGACATTGCCTTGCAAGTAGGCTTCTCTAGCCAAAGTCATTTGACACAGCAGTTTAAGCGACTCACTGGTATGACTCCAAAGCAGATTCGTTAAATGCCATAAGAATCTGATAAAACATTGTAAGAATCTGAAAGAAGTTGAACGTTTACATTCAGTACACTTTAGATAAATGGAATAGTGGTAGTAAGTTCAGGAATAAACTGTTGCTTCCTTTCCCTTTCCTCCTTTTATCAGAAGATTCTAGGATGTATTCATCATGTTCTTCAGAGCGATTTTAGCGATTACAACCTCAGTACTCATTATTATCACCTCGTATATTTCTTCGGGAATAGCTACAGATAAAACTGCAATAAATCAAGTACCCGGTGTCTACTCTTTCAAGTTAGGCAAATTCACGATTACAGCACTGAGCGATGGAACAGTTCCGCAAGATCTTCACAAGATTCTCACAAATACGAACTCGACAGAGATCGAGCAACTCCTGCATCGCGACTTCCTGGCAAATCCTGTTGAAGCCTCAATTAATGCGTTTCTCATTGACACCGGAGATCGACAGGTATTGGTGGATACGGGAGCGGGACAACTGTTCGGCCCAGGACAGGGTGGCAAGCTACAATTGTCGTTAAAAACAGCAGGCTATGCACCCGATGAGATCGACATGATTCTCATTACCCATATCCATACTGACCACAGCGGCGGTCTGGTCGAAAATGGGCGACTGATGTTTCCGACTGCCACAGTTTATGCGGGCAAGGCTGATGTCGATCTATGGCTCAATCCTGCTAATGCAGAGCGATCGCAGCTTGAGCACAGATATTTCGATGAAGCCACCAAAACGGTCAAGCCGTACCTTGATGCAGGTAAGTTGAAATCGTTTTCTGGCGAGACAACTATCCTACCCGGAATCACTGCACGTCCTACGCCTGGGCATACGCCAGGACACACCTTTTATGTGGTTGAAAGCGAAGGCGAAACGATTGAGTTTTGGGGCGATATTATTCATTTTGGCTCAATTCAATTTCCAAATCCTAAAGTCACAGTAATCTACGATGTCAATTCCAATGCCGCAGCGGAACAACGAGCGAAACAGTTTACCCACGCAGAGCACTCACGTCGCCTAGTTGCAGCAGCACATTTGCCTTTTCCAGGCGTGGGGCATATCCGTGCAGAAGGTAAAGGTTATACCTGGATACCTGCGGATTATCGCTGGCGCGATTGACAAGCTGCCACATAAAAGTGACCAGTAACAGTAAACTCTCTAACTTACACCAAAAATTATGAAATCTAGTCAGATCGCAGTCTTAGAGCGACTGCAACAAGCCCAGAACGCCCATGACCTGGAAGCATTTTTAGCCTGCTTTGCACCGCATATTCACGGCGAGCATCCAATCCATCCTGAGCGGACTGTTCAGGGAATTGAGCATGTCCGTAAGAATTGGTCTGCCATATTTCACGACATTCCAGACTTTCACTCTGAGTTGCTGCGATCGACAGTTGAGGGTGACACGGTTTGGGCTGAGTGGCACTGGTTCGGCACCCACCGCGATGGCACAAGATTTAGTGTGCAAGGAGTGAGCATTCTTGGCATACCAGCAGATCGGATCGAGTGGGCACGTTTCTACATGGAACCCACGTAACGAAAATATCTTATTTCCGATTCAGTCTAAGTTCAGGAGCAAAGAATTCTATGGATCTCAAGCTAGAAGGCAAAACAGCGCTGGTGAGCGGTTCAACCGCCGGAATTGGGTTGGCGATCGCCCGCGCTCTTGCCCAAGAAGGAGCAACAGTAACGGTCAACGGACGGTCAGAAGTTCGGGTTCGGACTGCAATTGACAGCATTCAGCAAACTACTCCAACCGCTAAACTAACGGGTATCGTTGCCGATCTGGGCACAAAGGCAGGTACAGAAGCGCTATTTCATCAGCTACCCAGCGTAGATATTGTGGTGAATAACTTGGGATTCTATTACCCCAAAAGCTTTGCTGACATTACCGATCAAGAGTGGTTTAACAGCTTCGAGGTGAATGTGCTCAGCGGCATTCGTTTAAGCCGTCACTACCTGAATCAAATGCTGGAATGCAACTGGGGAAGGATTCTATTTATTTCCAGTGATTCTGCTATTCAGATCCCGGCAAACGCGATCCACTACGGCATGACCAAAACGGCTCTGCTAGCGATCGCGCGAGGGCTTGCAGAAACCACAGCTAGGACAGGTGTGACGGTCAATTCAGTGCTGCCTGGTCCGACTCGCTCTGAAAGAATCGAAGGCTTGCTAGACGCAATGGCGACTGACAAGGGTGTTGACAAGGCTGAAGTTGAAAAAGAGTTCTTTCAGATGGTTTACCCTAACTCTTTGCTGAAGCGGTTAGCTACTCCAGAAGAAATTGCAGCAATGACGGTCTACCTCTGTAGCCCCCTGTACCTCAGCCACAAATGGGGCGACAGTTCGGGTAGATGACGGCGCTGTGCGATCGATTATTTAGGAAGACCATCAATGGAAATGCAGGAGGAATTTTAAATGGCAACAAAGGTGAATCGGCAGTGGCATCTCGCTACGCGACCCGTAGGTGCGATCGCAGAATCGGATTTGAATGGACGCAGGAACCTGTACCTACTTTAGGAGAAGGGCAAATCCTCATCCACAACATTTACCTGTCTCTCGATCCAACCAATCGAGGATGGTTAACCGAGGGAGGAAATTATCTCCCACCTGTAGCTATTGGTGAAGTAATGCGAGGTTTCGGCATCGGTGTCGTCGAACAATCTCGCAACTCCGATTTTCCAGAGGGAACCTTTGTTCAGGGGTTCCTGGGATGGCAGGACTATGCGATCGCGGACGGCACGAACTTATATGAGTTGCCAAAAGACCCATCTATTCCACTGACAGCATACTTAGCACTTTTTGGATTCATTGGCATGACGGCATACTTCGGTCTTCTAGATATCGGTAAACCAAAGGTTGGTGAAACGCTTGTAGTTTCAGGTGCGGCAGGAGCCGTTGGCTCTCTCGTGGGACAAATTGGAAAAATCAAGGGGTGTCGAGTCGTTGGGATTGCGGGTAGCGAAGAGAAATGTCGCTGGCTTAAAGACGAACTTGGCTTCGATGCCGCTATTAACTATAAAACTGAATCTGTCGTCGAAAGCTTGCAGCAGCATTGCCCAGACGGGATCGATGTTTACTTCGAGAATGTAGGTGGTGAAATCCTCGATTTAGTCTTAAGCCTCATCAACCTCCGAGCGCGGATTGTCCTTTGTGGTCTAATCTCTCAGTACAATGCTACCGAGCCAGTTCCTGGACCATACAATTTGAGCAACATCCTGAATAAGCGTGCGAAGCTCGAAGGATTTATTGTCCTCGACTATTTCAACCGCGCTCAAGAAGCTCTTGTAGATTTAAGTCAGTGGTACGCTCAAGGCAAGATTAAATATCGTGTCGATGTAATTGATGGTCTTGAGAACGCCCCCGGTACGATTAACAAGCTCTTTGACGGCACGAATCAGGGCAAGCTCATCATTAGAGTTTCAGAGGAGTAGCGACGAAACATTCCTGCCCAAATTTGTCTGTAAATCTTAAGACCTCTGCCGGAATACTTAGGTGCGATCAAAAGTAATTGGTCAGACATACCTCTGCGCCAAGCGGACAGTTAATACATTGAAAATAACTTATGAAGGCGATCGCGATCGACCTAAGAACATCATAAGAATCTGATACATCATTGTAAGAATCTGAAAGAAGTCGAGCGGTTGAACTCAATACACTAAGGATAGATAGAACCAGGAGAATCCAATACAGACAGCACTCCTGGGAGAGTAGCATACGAGCGATCGAGCTTTTGCCACTCATCACCACTTCAAGAGATAAAGGACGGGCTTGATTTTCATTCCACATTTAAAGGAGCAATTCTATGTCAACTTTTGTCTTGGTTCACGGCTCGTGGCACGATGGTTCTGCTTGGAAAGCGGTCATTCAACATTTAGAAGCGAAAGGACATCAGGCTTTTGCTCCCACAATCGCCGGACATGGTAAAGGCGCGAATAAAAACGTCAACCATGCTCAATGTACGCAATCGATAGTCGATTACATCGTTGACAAAGACTTAACCGATATCGTCCTCTTAGGACATAGTTTCGGCGGGACAATTATTGCTAAAGTTGCCGAAGCAATTAGCGATCGCATTAGACGGCTCATCTTCTTCGATGCCTTTGTCGTTAACGATGGTGATAGCCTCACAGATAACATCCCACCCGACTCTCAAGCGTTATTCGACAAGCTAGCGAGAGAATCGGACGATAATACGATAATGATGCTTTTCGATCTTTGGCGAGAAGCGTTTATCAACGACGCTGACCTCGAATTAGCGAAATCCAGTTACGCGCAATTATCATCTGAACCTTATCAACCGTTAATTGACAAGTTGGACTTAAAGCAATTTTACTCGCTGCCAATTCCCAAAAGTTACCTGTACTGTACGGAAGACAATGCCCTACCTCAAGGCGAGTGGGGTTGGCATCCTAGAATGTCTAACCGCTTGGGGCTATTTCGGTTCGTGCAAATGCCTGGCGGTCATGAGGTGATGTTTTCTAACCCTGTCGGTTTAGCAGAAAAGATTATCGCAGCAGGGCGCGACTAGGAACGGATTTGTATTTTTCCACCTATAACGTACTTCTAATGCCCCAGTTGAACTCTCTAGCTTGAGCAAGTCAAAAACTAACAGTCAAAAGTCAAAGCAAATGCATTATCAAACTTTAAAACCGAGTGCCCATACGCCAAAAACTTCTAGCTGTCGCCCCCTGGGAGCAGCCGAGAAAATGTTTTGGTTGTGCGATCGAGTTCAACCCATCCATTTTACGCTGACAGCACAGATTCAAGGAGAATTTAGTAGCGAGCAACTCAAGCATGCCCTCATGCAAGTGCAACAGCGCCATCCATTGCTAAGAGTAGGCATCGCTTTAGATGAAACCGAGCAACCTTGGTTTGTCGAAGAGGAAGCTAATATCCCACTGCGAATTTACGGCGACAGTCAGAGGAACACTGGCAACGAGAAGTTGAAACAGAAATTTCTACACCGTTTAACTGGAACCAGGCACCTCTGATACGTGCAGTCTTGCTACATTCTCTGGAGATTTCAGAATTAATCGTCGTTTGCCACCACGCGATCGCTGATGGAATTTCTGGTGCATATCTCATCCGAGATATTTTGCTAGCACTCGCCGTCCCTAGCGTTATTCTCCAGCCTCTACCAATGCCCCGTTCCTTAGAGGAGTTGATGCTGGGTAAAGCCGATGCTACTCTTCCAGATTGCCCGGTTGCACTACAAACTTCAGACTTCAAACCTCCAGAAACTTCTTCTCTTTCTCGCTTGCTAGCTGGTTCGCTTACCCCAGAGACAACATCTCGATTAATTTCCCGTTGTCGGCAAGAACAAACTAGCGTCCATGCTGCTATTTGTGCTGCATTTCTCTTAGCCATCGTTCGTCAATCTGATTCCAAACAAGAGCAAACGCTTAAATGCTTGACACCGATTAATCTCCAAAAGCGTTTTATTTCTGTAACTGATGCACAGTTTAGTCTTTGTCTTACCGCAGCAATGACTTTGCACGCTCTAACTCCCGATACAAATGTGTGGGCAGTGGCTCGGTCAGTCAAACAACAATTAAACCCTGCAATGGAAACCGAGCAGGTCATGACAGCAATCCAGCAACTTCAAGCGTGGATGTCTGAAAATCCCAGCGCAACTGAGGTTTGGCAAGGATTTATCGAACAATACGGTTGCGATATTGTAGTTACCAATCTCGGACGCTTAGCGATCCCCCAACAGTTCGGGCAACTTCATCTGCGGGGAATCTATGGGCCTTCTGTAATGCCCAGCAGAGATGACGGTCGCCTGTTAGGAGTTGCAACGGTAGGCGA
>JAAUOZ010000229.1 GCA_012034655.1 Leptolyngbyaceae cyanobacterium CSU_1_3
TCGGATTTCGCGCTTGCCATTGCAGGATTACGGTAGCATTCTGTTGCTTGATAGACTGCGTCATTTTCCAAGTCATCTATGGAATATCATGGGCGATCGTGCCAGCGCGATCGATCACACGAGCATAGTCAAATCCAATTAGACGAATCTGCCCATCAATTCCGACAAAGATGTTATCAGGAGTCAAGTTGCGATGAATCACACCATGTTTATGAGCATGGTCAAGAGCAATCAAAACTTGCTCAATGTATCCAAATTTTTGATTGAGCAATACAGGTTGTTTTTTGATGTGTTGCCGCAGTGTTTGCCCAGGAATATCTTCGGTTACGAGGATAAAGCAATCTCCATCTTCAGCCTCAAAAAATTCCTGTACGTTCAGAATGTTGGGATGCTTAGGAAACTTGGTAAATTGACTTGAAGGCGTTACTGATTAATTTCTTTTCAGTTTCGCGATCGGCTTTAGATTGATATGGGTCAGCGCGGTAGACTCGTAGGCGAGCTGTGCAACCGCTTTCTCCCATCAGTAGGTGATTGGCGCGGTATTCGGTGTAGCGATCAGTGCGACCGAGTTCTTCCTCAACCTGCCAGTCTCGATAGCGGGGTGGAGAGCTCTTGGGACGGGCTTTGCCCTGAAGCGATCGCTTAATATCTGGGAAGAAAGCACGAATATCGGTGAGGCGATAATCTGGAATCCTGTCACAGCTTTGAAAGTAGGTGATGCATCGTTCGTCGCAGTAGGTAATGTGATCGCTATCTCTCCCATCACGATCTGTAATTATTACATCTTCGGCAATCATTAGTGTCACAGCCTGGACATGCACTTTACCCAGGTCAGGATTTAGACGATTGGAGTCTTTGAACATCGTATTCAAGACTTTAGCAATGTTTCTCAGTTTGGCGACCGGAGAACCGTAAGCCTGCCGATTTTCTGGATACCAACGTGAACCGATCACCTCAATTTGACCATGAGTTCCTTTAACGTCAACGACAAAAACGCATTGAGGCGCAAGGATAACCAAATCTACCTCAAAGGTTTCCTTATTTTGTTTAATTTCCAGGTTATGGAAAATTTCAAAGTTATCAGGCAAACGACGTAAATAGTAGATAGCATCGCGCTCACCATCATTAGCCGGTTGTCCGAAGGGCGTGACTTTAGCCATTAAATTCCTCCGTCAGTTCTGATAAATATACTTCTAACTGACGATGCAACCTAACTCGTTGAGCGCGCGGAAGCTGCTGAAATAAACTTTTAATCTGATTCTCCCAATCTTTGGCAATCTCTGTTTCGCACTGACGCTCAATATCTTTCAAAAAGTCTTGCTGGACGGTGCTCAACTTCTCAATATATTGAGATTGATCACGTTGCAGCTTGGTTAGCAATTTGTTCGCGAGCTTGTTTTTGTCTGTATCATCAGTTGAGTTTTGAAGCTCTGTCGCCTGAGTCTCTAGTGCCTTCAGCCATTTCTCTGCATCGCCTTGCTGACGTTGCACTAGACGCGCTTCAGTTTGCTTTGCCGCTGCCAAGATTAAGCCAAAGCGCTCTTGGAGAAAGGGATCTAGAACATCGATATTTTCTTGCCACTGAACTAGTTTTTCTAACTGTGATTGACAAGCCTCAAGGGTTTTAATGTTCTCTGTCTCAGAGATCTGAAGCAGCTCAATCAAACGTCGAATGTTGGTACGGATGGCTTCGTAGCGATCGCTTGCCCCAGCCTGAGCATAGCGAGCTGCTTGTCTAAGCAACTCCTCCTCTAATTTCTGAGCTTCTTTGGCGATCTCCAAATGTTTTGAGCGATGTTCAAAATCATCTAGCTCTTGAGTGTACGTTTGGATTTTGTGTTGTAAGGTGGCTTCTATATTGGCGAGCTTTTGCTGGAATCGATCGTGGTAGTGCAAGGTATTTTTTTCACTGTGAACGATCGCTAATGCTTCGTGACAACTAGCGATCGATGCACTCTGCTGGCTGCGAGTTTCTAAGGTTTGCAGTTTCTCAAAATCGTCCCTTAGCGGCTGAAACTGCTGCTGAAGCGATTGATAAGCAGCATACTCTGACGAATCCTTGAAGACGAATTCTAGGCGGGCATGTTCGTTTTGAACTTGCTCTAAATCCTTGAGAAGGACGATGGAATTGAGGCGATCGCGCAACTCTTCCAAGCTTCTGATGTGGGTAGCAATTTTGTCTTGAAGCGTGTGTACAATTTGCTCAAGTTCTGAGGCAAAGGGTTCTGCCTCATAGAGTCTAGATTGATAGGCTTGGATCTCTTTTATACCCTCTTCTAAAAACTGAATCGTGTTTGTTTTTGGCAGCTTATATTTATTTCGGATGAACCGAATAATCTGTTCATCCTGTGTTTTCTTTGCTGCTCCTTGTTGCTTTGCTTGTAGCTCTGTATGGCGAATCTCTAGATTTTGGAGTGCCCGCTCAAGCTCAGCCTTCACATCCTCAAAACTTCCGTGAGCAGCAATGAAGCCTAAACGTTGTTGTAGAATCGTCTTCAAAGTCGTATACTCTTCTATGCGTTTAAGCTCACGGTTGTAAATTTTAGCGAAACCTTCAGAAATCAGCGCGCTTCGTCCTTTGGATTTGAAGCCTTCGAGTTCTTGCTGGTACTCTTCCAACGTGATCGAAGCATCGACAGAAGGAAGACTAATTCCTACCAGTTCTTGATAGCTTTGAAATCCTTCAGGCAACCTATTTGCAGCAACATCGCGGATGCGCTCTAGCTTATGGTTTGCAGTGAAGAGAGTGGCTTTAATGGCTTTGATTGCCTCATCTTTATCCCGACCACTGTCTAGCCCTTGTTTCAGGCGTTCTAGCAACTTAGTAATTTTCTGATTGCTTGATTCTTCGGTAAAGCGAAATCGCCGACCGTTGATTTCTCCGATCAGCGCGTGAATTTGATCAGAAAAGACTAAGCCTGCAGATTGCTCTTCCCAAATTTCTACTTGCTGGGTCAGTGCGGTTTGATCTCGATTCAGGTCAAGCAAGATTTGCTCGTAGGCTTCATCTTGCTGAACGGCTGGAGTTGCTTGGGCTAAAGCTTCGATCGCATTACAGGTTGAACGATAATCTTGTTGGGTGGGAGAGTTTCCTAAAGCGTTGTAGCGATTTTGAATACGAGACAGACAGTCTTGTACTTTTGCCGCTTCTTTGAGTTCTAGTAATCGGCGATCGGCAGTTTGGAGGGAATACTGCAAGGATTCCTTTAAGTGGGGAGGCAAGCTAGCGACCTGACTCATTTGAGCCAAAAGTCTTTGAATTTCGCTTTTGTAAGCGCCACAGGCTTCTTCTGTAGGCAAAACTTCCGATCGCTCACTTTGAACGTCCACCAGTTGTTCAATTTTCTCGCTTACAGCCTGTAGTACTTGGGCTTGGCGATCGCGCTGCTGCGAAGTCGGTTGAACAGAGATCATGTCGTCCCTAAAAACGATCGTGGGAGGCGCTGATAGTAGCTTGGGGTATACCTCTACTAACGAATCGAGGGAGGCAGCATCAGATAAACCTTGCGCCACTTCTACAGGATGGAACCACTCGTGAATCTGAGTAACGCCTGCATAAACCTGATCTCGGATTTTGGTAATTGTGCCGATTTCTGTTGGGTCGGGTTCACCCGCTTCTAAATAAGCTTGAACTGCTAAGAGATATTCTTGTGCTTGACTGTAATTAATTGATGATTGAGGCAAGGGCGGAGGTGAAACTTTCTTGCGGCGAATTAGTTTGGCATTGCCGATAACGATCCATTTTTTGACAAACTCATCCGGCTTTTCTAGGATATTCGTCACTGACCAGTCTTTTAATGACTTGGTTTCTACGGGAAGCAAGGCTGCACCTTTTTTGCCAGCCGGAGGAATAATTGCATTTCCTTTTAGAGAAACCTCTTTGCGGTGGTAAGACAACCATCCTACTAAGAGCATAGTGAAATTATACTCGCTGTAGCCGTAGGGCGGTTCGGAGAGCGCTTCCCAAACCTTTTTCAGCTCAATGGTTTTCTCTGACTGCTCACCCAGCTCAGCAATATTAGAAATTACATCCCAGGCTGCTTTTACCCGTTCGTGAGTCGGTTCTTGGACTGAATATCTCTGAGAAGTCTTCTTAAGCAGCCGCCAACGACTGACAAAGACAGGATCAACAAAGCTGTAAGCGTTATCACCAATAGGTGAGGTAAGGTTCTCTGCTAAAAGCCTTTGAGAGACAGACCCCACAACTTTGCGTCCAACTAAATGATTTGCGCGCAGCTTCTCAATACCCTCGACTGGCGGTACAAACGGATAGAGGTTTTCCAGCAGAACGCTGATCACTCGTTGGGGCTTTTCTCGTTCAGCCGGAGGAATTTTCTCTACTCTAAAACAATGATAGGTGCAATCTTTTAAGAGGTTTTCAGACTGGGTATTTGCCTGGTCTTGCCAACGCTTTAATATATCGTCATAGGCTTGTCCTAAAATTCGGCGTTTAGATACGTCTTCATTTTTTAGGGTTTGAATTTTTAGCAAGACGGTAGCGAGTTCGCCCGTTTCGTCGGAAGGGATAGCGACCGCAATGCGATCGCGAACGGGAGACTTTGCCAGAAGCCCATCAACCTGTCGCCGGAAATCTTGCAAATCTGCCTGATGTTCCGCTACAACATACGCCAAGATGCCGCGCTCAGTGAGCCTCAAGGTTGAATCATGGGTTAAGACTCTGGTAAAGGCATCGATCGTGTAAACCTTATACTCAAACTGCCAATCATCTAAAACCAGTTTATTAGTATCAACAAAATGCTTGGCGGCTAGGACTTTACTGCCCAGTAATTTATCAATATCGCGATTGCAGGCAGCAACAACCTCATCGACTGATGCAATGAGCTTTCTTTCTCTAATTTTGTCTTCAATCTCTTTCTCAATGCCGGAGGGTGCAATTCCTGCCCAGAAGCGATATAGCTTCACTTCTGGTTTATGGTAAATGACATCACGCTTGATTAATTTTTCGAGGGCTGCCTTGACTTCCAGCATCGATAACCCGGTGAGGGTTGCCAAAACTTCTTCGTGCGATTCGCGCTCGCCTTTGGTTAACCTGCCACTGCTGGCATGGTAGAGAAATAGCGCTTCTAGGACAGGCAACTCGCGCGGATCATCTGATCCTGCGACAGCGATCGCGGCTTCTTGATACTTGCTGTAGCTTGAGTCTTCGGCAAAGTTTTCGAGGAAAGTGTCAATTAAGGCGATCGGGTAAATGAAGTTAAGTTTGCTGTTGGCTATTCCATGCGTCAACGGTTGATTTTGAATAAATTCTTTAACTTGCTTCTTGATAAACTGTAGAGCCGTTCGATCGGCGGTGAAGGCGAGATTGCAGAGTAGGTAGACGGTCAGAGGGTGGAGCGGGAAGCAGCCCATTGTCAGAACTTGGTGAAACTTGTCGCGAGTCCAACCTTTCTGTTTGTAGCTGGTGATCCGTTTTTCGTAGGCATTGTGTGTTTCGGCAAGGAGGGTGTTGTTCCAGGTTGTCGTAAACGATTCCCACGCTGGTGTATCTTTTTCTTGGATCAATAAGTTATTGAACACTAATTCCAAGCTAGAGGCAACTTGGTAGGTGCTGCCTTTAGGAGCAAGACGGGAGGTTAGTTTTTGATGATCTTCACGCGCACCAGCAGAAATGCCAACGCCAAGATATGGATCAATTGGGGCAAAGCTTAATAGGGCAATTTTGCTTTTGTGTTTCTCGCAAATGCTGGTGATGTTTTGTAAAGCTAATCCACCTGAGCCACTCGGGTCTTTTGAATAGTTTTGCAGGTAGGCGTTAAGTTCATCAAACAGAATGAGAATGCCCTGAAATCGAGAATTTTCGCCTGAACAATGGGTTGTGATCAAATCATTGAGAATTCCCTCAACGTCTATATTGGCGTTCCAATCAGGAATGACATTGACCAGGTGCTTAACAAGGTTTTTGAGCGTAGGAATAACCGCAGGGTTACTCTTCCGCAGTTGTTGAGCGATCGCATCCAAGTCGCCGTCAGGGCTACCAATGCTTTCTAAGTATTCTTCAGCGCGTTCCCGATCGCGTGGGTTTGCATACAGTCCTTGCAAGTAGTTTAGAGGGTCGCGACAAATATGTTGAGCGATCGCCCCTTCAATCCCCTCAGCTTCTAAATTTTTAAGTAGCGCCTGCAAAAATTGTTTCCTAATATCGCCACCCCGATCGCCACTCAAACAAATAACCAGGTGTCTGCCATATTTTTTGTAGGATTGCAGTCTTTGGGCGATCGCGCTATTGCCACCCGCAGCGATCCCAACCTGGTGCAAAATGCCTTTTACTTCGGGGCTGTCGGCGGGCTTGCTGAAGTAGTTAGCGATCGCTACTGCAAAGTGAGATTTGCCCTTGCCATATTGCTGAATTAGCAGATGAACGTTGGCTTGGTTGCGGCTATCGTAGCTGCTCCGCAAAGCTTCCAATACGCCCACGGTCGATTCTTCTGGCTTATCTTTGTCGTGGTTAAAGACAAATCCTTCACAGAGCTTTTGATTCGTCTCTGGCTCCTCCATCAAACCAAAGTTGACGGAATCGGCAACAATTCCAGCTTCGTTAATTCTGACCAGTTGGTTGAGGAGCATAAGACGATCGCGGCTAGGGTAAAGACTAAGGAAGACGAGTTAAGCGAGTTTCAGACCAGCTTTTAGAGACGAGTTTGTGGGGAAGAATGATCCACAGCAGAGATTGTAATTTGCGAGTGTTTTCTAAGCTGCTCCAAAACAAGGTGGTGTGATTACCAGGTTGAACGTTGAGGTAGGTTATCAGGCAATCTAGACCTTCGAGGAATACAACAGGTTTGACTGTTTGTTCGCAAATGGCTTGAATGGCTGCAATTTCTTCTTCTACTTGATGATGCAGGGTCAAAAATCTGGCATCAGGGCGAGTGCGTTGCAGCAGGTTCTCTCGATAGTTGACTCGTTGCGCGTTGTTGTAACGAGTGATTTGATCAAGTTCAAACGGGTTAGGGGTGTCCCAGAGCAGTAGATGTGCCCGATCGCTGGGCCTGGCTTTGCTTAATGGGAGACTAGCGATCGCTGTCATAGGCGTTCTCCAGCAGAGTTAGGGGGCTATCCCAACGAGGAATGATTTGAAAGGGAGGAACTGCCCGCCGTTGCTCAATAATGCCGTGCGCCTCTAAGGTATTTAGTTGTTCTTGGGTAGAGGCAGCGGAAAGACCCAAAACTGGAGCTAGCCCCATTGGGTGATTAAGAACGGATTCTGTTAGAGCCGATTTAGCATCTTGCAGATCGCGTTCCCAGAGCTTTGCCAGGAGGTAACCCACCAGGTAAGGATTAGGCAGATTGGCTTGTCCGGCAACATATTGGTCATCTTCTTGGGTCAAGAACTTGCAGTTGGCGAGTGCCTGCTCTTCAGTGTATGCGCGCAGTACAAACTTGAAGTTTTTGATAAGGCTCTTGGTGGCTTCTTGCTCAAACACTAGGGCGCTGGTATACACCAGATCGTTGCTGCTGAAGGTGCGGTAGTTTGGTAAGAAGGTGTAGATAAAGTATGTCCAACCGCCCCACTCTGCCGGGGTTTCTGGTGGAGTTTGAAGTCCTTTGTCGCCCAGGCTGAGGTAAAAGCGAATCAGCCGATCGATATTGGCTTATAAATCCAGTTAGCAGAAAATCCTTGACTAGCAGCTAAAGTAATTTGACTAGCAATAGTTGCTTCGTATGCCTTTCTCAATTTCTCAATGTCTAACAAATCGCTCTTATCTGAGACTTTCAATTCTAGTATGTAAGGCTCAATTCTCTTAGTCCACATAGCAGCATTCATCTTTTGATGAGAAATGGTTAAGCCCTGGTGTTGCATTGCAACGAAAGAGCTAAAGTAAATATCTGATGGGAGATTATTGGATTTTGATGAATTAACATTTGGAACTGTTGGTATTAAGTTCCAAAGCCAATTATGAGTAACAAAAAGACCAAGGTAAGTAATGATCGAGAGATAAATTATTAATTGCTAAAAACTCGCCAGAATATATGC
>JAAUOZ010000230.1 GCA_012034655.1 Leptolyngbyaceae cyanobacterium CSU_1_3
TCCCAACTTGGGAGCAGGGGTTAGGGGATGAGGGCGAACCCAGGCAATCAAACTCACAAGTTATTTAATTCACGATCCCTAGGCTTTCTATGCGGATTCGTGCAGAAGGTCTGTTGTAGAGAAGCGACGATCGCGCAATCTAAAATGTTTGGGCTACAAAAATATTTAGGCTACAAATTTTTCTAAAGTTTGGCCTTTCAAGCTTACTCGCTCACAGGCTTTCTCAGCGACTTAACCAGACCTCGCTTATTTTTGCTGTCGAGGCGCTTCTTCTGAGAACTGCGAGTGGGTTGGGTGAGCTTGCGCTTGCGGGGCACTACGATCGCGCGTTTAATCAGTTCGCGCAATCGATTCAGTGCCTCCTCTCGGTTTTGCTCTTGGGTGCGATGCTCTTGCGACTTGATGACCACGACCCCCGCCTGGGTGATGCGCTGATCGCTCAAGTTGAGCAACTTTTGTTTAATGGGATCGCTCAACGACGAAGCCCCAATGTCAAACCGTAAATGAATGGCGGTGGCGACCTTGTTGACATTCTGACCGCCAGCGCCCTGGGAGCGAATTGCACTCATTTCAACTTCGCTGAGAGGAATTGCGATGTGTTTAGAAATTTGCAGCATCTGTCATCCTACCCACGAATGCGCCTCGACTCCGGCAAAATTAACGCGCCAAAATTAACGCGCCAAAATTAACGGGTGAATCGACGCTGTTTTTGCTTGGCGAGTGCCTTACGCTTGCGCTTCTCGATCGGAGTCTCGAAGTGGCGGTGCTTTCGCATATCAGGAAAAATACCCGCTTTGGAGACTTCGCGCTTAAAGCGACGCAGAACAGAATCAATGCGTTCGTCTTCACCGGGGATTACTTGAGTCATAGTGATTGTTTTTGGTGGGTTACGTTTGGGTTGTGAATTACAGCAAATAGTTGTTGAAAGTGACCGTGAACCAGAGGAAAGAAGGTTGCAGTCTACTCTAATCTGAGAATTCCAGATATCTAGTCTACCAAATTACTTACAAAACTGAGCATTTACCGGGGGGTGAGTTCGATCACCAGGGGATGGTCGGGAACCGTGAGGGCGATGCGCTGGGGATTTGCGTAAGCTCTTTGAGCCGTAGTGCCGTTGAAGGTGGGCAGATAGGTTTTGGCTTGGGCGATCGAGCCAGGCAGATCTAGGGTGAGCGATCGAGCCGTTTCAACATCTTTGTAATCAGACGTGACGCTGAGAACATTGAGCCACAGCAGCAAATAATAGTGACCGTTTTGCTTTTGCAACAACAGCGATTTCACATCTCTCCTATCGCCCGACAACCCATAACGCAGCGATTTCGTGGCAAACGCTGTCTCTGAATCCTTCAGCACCTGAATAAAATCTCGCACCGCATGATAGGCAGGTTTGACAGATCCATCGCGCCGTAAAAACAAACTCCACTCATCCAGCGAAAAGTTATACAGATGGGTGCGATACACGCCCCGCAGAAAATATTCTAAATAGAGGCGATTGGCATATTTGGCCGCCGATCGCTCCGTTACGCCGCCCTGCCCCGTGCAACCCTGGGGCTTCAGATCGTTGCAGTATCCTGTTTCTGTGGCCACGAGCGGCGATCGCGGAAATCTCAGCAGTCGGCGAATCGAGCGAATATTGTCATCTAAACCGCGATCGGGCAGGGCAGCCGTGCCGCCAGGGTAGGAGTGCAGATTGCCCATATCAGCCTCGACCACGCCCTGTTTGTTGGCGTTTTGGTGAAAAGCCAGCGAAGGCGTGAGCACTCGAATATTTCGCACCTGCGCTTGAATGGCTGCATTGGAATGGCGAAAGTTTTTAACCGATCGATACAGCCCCGCTTGAAAGGTGCGCGTAGCACCTGGGAATTTCTGATTCTGGTAGGTCAAATTCGACTGCACATCCCACTCATTGGGCCCTTCAACCGCAATCACCTGCTGCAAGATAGGTAAAATTCCTTTTTCTGGGACATTTTCGCTCGAAAAGCCATCGCGCGGGTCCATTACCAGGGTCCACTGGTAGCCGCCCGTCTGAGAAAGCTCCCGCACCCGCCGATAATAAGCTTCTCCGGAGCCACCATCCCGCAGATAGCGAATTCCCAAACCCGCAAGTCGCGATCGCATCAGCGCATACTCTTGATCAGAAGCGTAATGCACCTTGGCTGCGACCCCCATCGTTTCGATCAGTTGGTTAGCGGGAAACGCCTGCACCGACGTAGGCAGCGATCGCGATAAATCCGTGCTCCAAACCAAAGCTGCGATCGCCATCCCAACTGCGATCGGCACGATTACCCACGATTTCATCCATCTCAGTCGGCTTCTCAAGCCAAATACCTGACTCAACCTTCCCAGGTTATAGCGCTGCTCGTGATTTGTCGGCTCACCCGATCGACAGACTCAAATAGCCCTTTTCTCATCCGCCTCTTCTCAGCTTCTTCAACAAACCAGGAGTCACCAACCCCTGAGGGAAAAATATCGTCCCCATCACAATCAAGAATCCGAAGATAATCAAGCGACCATCTCGGAAAAATTGTGACAGCCACAGAGGTAAACTGGGCACATCTGCAACGGCCCGAAGAATTTCTGGCAACGCTGTAAAGATCATGCCTCCTAACACTGCTCCGGCAAACGTTCGTGAGCCGCCGATTAGCACAAAGGTCAGATAAATAATGCTGGCATCGAAGGTTCCCTGTCTGGCATTCCACGTATTAATGAAGTGAGCGCTAATTGCTCCGACAACGCCTGCAAGAATTGCTCCTAACGTGAATGCCAACACTTTATAGTACGTCGGATTGATACCCATCGAATCGGCTGCGAGTTCATCTTCACGAATGGCAATTAAAGCACGGCCCACTCGAATCTTTTCTAGACGATAGACAAACGCCATACTTGCAAACAAAAGCGGTAGGGCAATCCATAGATATTCGATCGCCGACTGAAACGGTTGCGGTATGCCAAAGATGCCCACGGCTCCGCCAGTGATTTCGAGGTTGAGCGCCAAAACACGCAGAACTTCCACAAACGCGATCGTCGCGATCGCCAGATAGATGCCCCGCAACCTCAAAGCCGGAACGCCCACCCCAACGCCTAGCAGCCCACAAACCAGCCCTGCGGCAATCATTTCTAGCAACAGCAGCGATAGCGGGTAGTTGCCTTCTACCTGAAACACTTGAGTCGAGAGAATGGCTGCAATGTAGCCACCCAAAGCGTAGAACCCAGGACTTGCCAGCGAAAGCTGCCCCGCCATCAACGGTAAATATAACGATAAGCCCAACACTGCGCCCAACACCATTGAGACCATCAAAAATCCATAGGTTGCAAAGAAATCATTCATAAAAATTCCTCTAAATCCATCTGCCTAAACCTTCTGAATCAGCGATCGACCCAACAATCCCTGGGGGCGAATGAGCAACATTAGAAACAGAATGCCAAAGGCAACCGCATCTTTGTAGGCCGAATAGTCACCCGGAACGAAGGCCTCGATCAGCCCGATCACCAACCCGCCTACCACCGCCCCAGGAATGCTGCCTAGCCCACCCAATACAATCACCGCCAGCCCTTTTAAGCCAAACCCAATTCCAAAATAGGGGCCAGCAATGCTGACGCTAGAGCCAACTAACGTACCTGCCAGACCACCCAAAAACCCACTGACAAAAAATGTCAAAACAATGAAGCGATCGGCATTAATGCCCAGCAAACTGGCAGTTGTCTGGTCTTCTGCCACGGCTCGCATCGCTTTGCCATACTTGGTTACATTGATCAGGTAAGTCAAAATGCTGAGAATGACACCCGACACCAAAAAAATGACCACCTGCACACTGCGAATCGGAATTGGATTAGCTTCTGTACCAAAATTAATTGCAGGCGGCAAGTTGCCGTAAGTATCGGGTGGAAAGGTATAAATCTCTGCGCCAACAAGATATTGAATCAGGTTGACAATCATTACGGCAACGCCAAGGCTAGAAACAACGGTCAGTAAGGAATCAGCTTTTTTACGGCGAAGCGGACGGAATGCAAATCGCTCGACGATTACAGAAATGATTCCTGCGATCGTGCTTCCTAGAATGATTGCGATCGCAAATGGCAATCGAAATGGCAACGCCAAATTTGCTAACAGTCCATTAAATCCAAACGCTCCGCCCATCAGTACATAGGTAAAATAAGCACCCAGCGTGAAAATAGCACCGTGGGCAAAATTGATAATTCCTAGAATCGAAAAAACCAGGGTGTAGCCCAACGCAAAAATAGCGTAAATGCTGCCGATCGAGAGACCATTCAAAAAATTTTGGAGGAATAGCGTTGCGTTCATGAACATTAACCCAATAAAACTAACCAAACTGTTGCATAGCTGGTAGCAAAATTAAACCCAAAATTAGACTGACTGCATTCATCAAGAGGCTCATCGCCAAAATTTGGGCAAACAACAATGATTCTCGACCCAATGGTAAATGAGCCAGGCTTCCCATCCGATCGCAAACCCCTCAGAAGCAGGAAGTGTCACTACAGACGGCAGACCCACAGCAGATGGCAGCGATTCACCATAGCCCAAAAATAACGCAATCACGAACGCGATCGCTGCCACTACGGGCAAAGACAACAACCAAATCAGGAACGATCGCTGCAAGACTTTGAGTGTCACCTCTGACTGGCGCACCCAAAAAACGCTATAACCGATTGCAATTCCTAAACTCACACAGCCAAACACTCGCGTCGTTATATATTGAAATGGTTGTAATGCAGGGAAGAAAAACCACACAACCGGGAACGTTAACAAGTTAATGAACGCGATCGCAAACAAATATTTAACTAATAATTTTCGCTCTATTTTCATCCGCCACAAAAACGCCGCTGCCACCATCAGTTCTGATATCTGAGTCAACGCAAAAGCCGTGCCAAACATTTCCCATCGGGTTGGCTTCATGGGTGCAGCATCGGGAACAACTGCCAAATCTGTCGCCTGCACCGTCACCCGCATTTTTTCGGATACCCTCCTAACGGATTTCGCAGATCTAACGCAAAGGCAGAACTGGTTCGGGAGCGATCGTTAAACTGCGCCACTAGCTTATAAAACGGCCCATTCGAGTGCTTGCTAAACTGCGACTCTGCATAGAGGCAAATGTTTTCGGCACAATCAAACCGATGGGGAGCGCTGAGAATGGGCTGTGCTTTCAGGCAATCTTCTCCCGTACACACCCCCGTCGCCATCAACAAAATCGGACGATCGCACTGCGTTGTCGCGCACTCCACTAATTGAGCACCCCGGACGCTGGCCGATTGGTTGGCTCGATCGTAAAACGTTATCCAAAAAAAACGAAGGCGGTGCAGGCGCGTTGGCCTCAGCATTTGCGGTTGCCATCAGCAAACTGGCCACCAACACCAAAATGCCTTTCAAAAAAGTGCGAAATTGCCCCATCACGCCCCCATTTTTACTGCAAGTTCTACTTCAAAAATGTAAACTTTCCATTCACACCATCCGCATCCATTTTGATCTGGGCGACATAAAAATCTTTCTGAACAATTTCCCCTTCAGGCGTAAACGAAATGGCTCCGATCGGCGTATCGTATTGCCCCTTGAGCAGCGTTTGGTTGAGTGCCACCCGCAAATCGGGCAGCGCTTTTTGAGCCACTTTGGTCTGAGCGTCGATCGTCCGCAATGCCTCCACATACACCTGCACCGCCGTAAACGCCTGAGCGCTAAACTGAGGCGGCTCCTTTTTATACTGAGCTTGATACGCCGATCGAAACTCTTGGTTGATGGCTCCAGGATGTTCGGGGCTGTAAGCTTGGGCGATCAGAATCCCATTGCAGAGCGCTTTGCAGACGGAGAAAATGTTTGAGGTGTTCAACCCATTGCCGCCGATAATCAGCCCTTTGTAGCCCAGTTCTCGCAGTTGGCGCACCAGGTTTCCTCCGTCGGCAGACAGCCCAGAAATAATCATCAGGTCTGGCTTGGCATTGATTCCAGCCGTCGCCTGAGTCTGAAAATCGTTATCCGTCGTCTGAAACTTTTGCACCGTCACAAGCTCTAACTTCTGATCTTTCACGGTCTGCTGAAAAATCTCGGTTTCCGACTTGCTAAAGGCATCATTTTGTGCGTAAAACACCGCCACCCGCTTGATCTGAGGATTGATCTTCAAGGCTGCTCTGACCGAGTTGGGCGCAACCACCGCAACCGGAGCCGACACCCGCGCCACAAAGTCACCAATCTGGGGAATGCCTTTCGCCGTGTTGGAGGGCGCTAAAACGGGAACCTTGGCACGATCGGCGATCGGGTCAGCACCAAAAGCCTGTTGTGAAAGCGTTGGCCCCACAATGCCAACCACTTTACCCTTCGTCAACAGATTTTGAAACGCATTAATTGCCCCTGCTTCATCGCCAGCAGTATCTTGAAACACCAGTCGAATCGGAGTCCCATTTACACCGCCCTTGGCATTAAAGTATGTCTCAGCAATTTTTACCCCAGCTACTTGCTCTTGCCCCAACAGCGCCACATTGCTAGTTTGGGCGACCGCAATGCCGATCGGAATCGCGCCACTGGTCGAGTTGTTAGAGGGCCCACAAGCAGACAGAAAAACAGTGAGCGCGAGCCATACAGTAGAAGGATGAGCAAAATTGAATTTCATCAATAACTTCTGAATCATCTTTAAATCGTTCCTAACGTGCAAGTTCAGATCCCCTAGTTTGATTTACCACAAATAACGGATCAGCACTCATCGATCGCTCGTCGCTCTCAGGTAAGGGGCTTCTGAGTTTTGTCAGCCAGCTAGGTTCTTCACTTCAATCAAGGGTTCTTCAATCAAGGGTCTTCAGTAAAGGGTTCTTCAGTAAAGGGCTTGCAGATAGATAAACCTTATTGAGAATGAGTGTAGTTATAGACTGGTAATTTGTCGCTTGATTTGTCTCTAAAAACGAGATCGCTATCCTCAGCTATTTCAACAGGATGCACTTAAACTGAATGATTTAATCGGCACGATCGCTCTTTTATCGACATTGTTTAAGTCAAAAAATTTGCGTTAAAAATATGCAAAAACAGCTTTATGTATCAATTAAGTCTATTGTTTGAAGTAAAAATTGTCGATGCTAAATAATAGGCTAAATGCCACTAAATTGGCTGAATATGATAGATTAAACATAGCCAGATCGCTGTAATTAAGTCATCGATCGCTACTCCATACCAAAGGGCTATCTATATGTCTAACGTACAAACTGTGGTTCAAAGATTTGGTTGAAATTTCTGATAACCCAATTCTGCTAGAGCGCAATATTACAACCCCAATTTGCGAAGGTTTAAACATTGCTTTGGCAAGTTTCAAGCGTTGTATCTGCAATATCAAAAACATCACTTTGTGGTAGAAGGTGCTGAATTTTACTCCTTGCATGAATTTTTTAGCGAGAGCTATGAATCTGTGCAAGGATACGTCCATAAAATTGGCGAACGGTTGAATGGCTTGGGTGGAACTCCTGCCGCCAGCTTCACAAAATTGGCGGAACTCTGCTGCTTTTCTCCCGAATCGGACGATATTTTCTCCTCACGGGTCATGGTCGAACATGATCTCGCAGCCGAGCAAGCCATCATCAGCGTTTTGCGCCGTCAAGCCTCTCAAGCAGAAAGTCTGGGCGATCGAGCCACCCGCTATCTCTACGAGCAAATTCTCCTAGAAACAGAAGATCGCGCCTTCCATCTCGATCACTTCCTAGCCCACGACAGCCTCACCCTCGCTTACGTCCAACACAACTAAGGAACCTGGATTAAAAATTCTGTCAACTGCAGCGCTGTTTCGCCCTCACCCCAGCCCTCTCCCAAGTTGGGAAAAGGGGTTAGGGGATGAGGGCGAAGATCTCCGGCATTGATCAATCCACATTCCTAACTTACGAGAAAAGCCTCCCCCCCCTCTCCTATTCTCAGCTATACTGCGTCAGCCTATAGATTTTGGTTTAGAAGGGGTGTG
>JAAUOZ010000231.1 GCA_012034655.1 Leptolyngbyaceae cyanobacterium CSU_1_3
CGATCCAGTCAGTCCCCAGCGTTGCAGGCGGCGAGAGTAAGTTGCAACTTTCGTCAGAGAGGCGGCCGGCAAGGGAACCGTTCCCTGATGGTTAGCCAGCAACACGTCGCTCGCTTGCATCCACACCCCTTGAGATTTGTCAGAGAATCCTTGGGTGACCAGTTGACCCAGATATTGCTGAACGAGTTTGCTAGTCTGAAGATCAGGCGAAACAGAAGCCGCAACTAATAAGCTGGGCGGTGGCGTAGGAGATGGCTTTTGCGCGATCGGAGCCGTTGCTGGGTCAGATGCTAATTTTGATGACCCCACCGTCGAGCAGCCCGCAGAAAACACTACCCCAATCAACAGAGTGGCAAGAAGAGATCGAGAATTCGTCATGGCGGTTTTTCTTTCAGGGCTGGCAGATCATTATGCAACGATTCTTTGATAATTCTATGCGATCGTTTGTACTAATTTATAAATCTAAATAAACGTGAATTCGAGGGCGCTCAAAGTGCGCTCATCTTTACTGAGTTGTGAGTCACGATCGTCCAAGCATTTGCCTAAACATTTGCCTAAATATTTGTCTAAATATTTGTCTAAATATTTGTCTAAACATGCTTACAAACACCGTTATAGACTGCAACTTTGAGCGATCGTACACGCTGATCCAGCTTTCGTCCCTAGCATTTTGTAGGGCATCCATCGCTAGAGACAAGGGCAAAATTAAAGTACCCGTTACTGATGATTTCTGGTCGGAGGCGTGGCATGGCAGCGCCCTTAGCCGTTGGCAAGTCAATAGAGTTCTTCAGAAATAACAAAGGTACGCCGTATATGGCGCTAAAAATCAAATTTTCTGACTTTAAGACGCTCTAGGTAGTGTAGTTGCCTTATTCTTGAAGATGTCTAATGTAACGACGCAAACCATCCTAATCTGACGTTCGAGAAGGGTTCAATTGCTGCACAAAAGTTTGATGATCGGTTGAGGTTAGCCCCATCTGCAACACCGAGAGCAGGGTGGTTTCATGGTTCAAGGAGAAAAACCGAAAGTAGTGAAAGCTCGTTTAAGCCTCACAAGATGTTGCTCAACTTGAGACAAAGTCATCAGCCTTTCACGATTTCTCTGACGACAATGAAGCCATCCTGGGAGGAAGAGTTCGGTTCCCCTGCTCCCAAGTTGGGAGCAGGGGTGAGGGCATGAGGGCGAAGATCTCGGCATTCATCAATCCCCATTCCTTGGGGACGTGGATTTAATAAACTGCAATTCTTGTGGGACGGGCATCTTGCCTGCCCGAACGGGTGAGACACCCGCCCCACAGGTTATTTAATCCACATTCTTTGCTTGGTTCAGCCAGAGTCAGAGTGCATGCTGATAAAAAATGCCTCTATTTGTCTAAGTATTATTAAATACGTATAACTCAGTATCCCTACTTATAAGAAATCTATCGAATTTTAGGGGTAGCTCACACAAAATTAGCGATAAAGCCGATTTTTTAAGCATTTAATAAAGAAATCGACAGATCGGGTGAACCACTGAAGTTCAGTAATAATATGTAAGTATCGAATCGAGAGAAGCAATTTATACAGTATTCTCACGATAGATACTGAACTTAAAATTGTTGAACTCACCCATCTCACCCATCACATACGCAAGCATCATGACTCAATTTACTCGTCTCTCAGTATTGACCGGTCTTTTCACAATGGGCGCGATCGTACTTGCCAGCACCTCTGCTCAAGCCTTCAACTTCACCCGTGGAACTCAGCTTGGTAGCTGTGCCAATCTTCTCACCACCCCTGCCGCAAGCTGCACCACCAAACACGGCTTCACGCTTACCGCAGGCAGCGAGCACTCAACAAAAGATAAAAAGGTTTTAGAAGTCAAAACCGTGAACGACAACTTCATCGGTGATGATGGCTATATCGGCGATGTGAAAGGGGTTGGGGTCTCCAGAGGGAATAAAGACGTTGTATCTGGTGAAGTGAACCTGAAAGAATATATCGACCTGACGCTGGCTGGCAACGGTGGCATTCTCGGCTCACTCGATTTCAGCTTCCTCTACCCACCCGGTGAGTTTTATGACACGGTGTATGAGGTTGTTTCTGCTGACACATCTGGTCTGACGGGTAAACTAACCGTCAAGTCCACCACTTCAGCCCTGTGGGAAGTCTTCTCTGGCACAACTCAGCTAAACAGCCTCACCCAAACGCTGACCGCCATTAGCAACTCGACCGATGGCAACTCTGCTACTAAAACCCCAGAGGCCAGAGGGGGCGGTTGGTATAGTGTCCTCAATCCGTTTGGCAAGCAGTCTGTCAAAACGATTCGTCTCACTGCGCCCACGCAACCAGGCGGGCAAGCGTTTCATGCACAAAACAATGACTATGCGCTGGTGGGCGCAACCAAGGTTCCTGAACCTGCAACCCTGTTGGGTTTGGGCACGATCGCTGGATTGATGACAGTTTCTCGCCGCCGCAAAGCGGTTCAAGGCTAGTCGTGATTTGTGTTTCCTGATTGATATCGATGGTATATGAAGTGTAGCTAATAGAGGGGATCGAAAGTAAAAGCTTTTGATCCCCTTTTTTTGGTTATCTTTTTGAGGCTATCGATCGCTGAGTTGCGGCTTGCTAGATCAAGGTATCCAGCCTGTAATGCTTTGCAGGTAGATGCCGCCAGCCGTTCCCAGAAAAACAAGATAGGCGATCGCTTCTACTAGATAGAGCCGATCAACATAGCCAAATAAGGTGTGCAGAATGATGCTCGGAAACTGGCGATCGGGCAAAATTTCGTGCAGATTTTATACGATCGCACCTAGCAGGCAAGGTGCTATAGAACCCATTTGAGATCTAATCCTGGAGTCAAAAGCCTTACAGCTAGGTGGATTTCTCCATTTTCTGACAAAAGACGGTTTTGCTAAGCAGGCTCCAACACTAGTCGTTGAGTAACGGCTTACTTCAAAGTCAAGTATCGCGGGAAAAAATGTCAAATGGGTTCTATAGAATTCTTGTTGATTAGCGGCGCTCAAACCATTGCCGCAAGCGAATCTTACACGACACATAAAGCGGCATCTGATAATGCTCGACCATGAGCCACGTCACAAACACAAAGTGCGTCAAAAAGGTCAGCCCCACCCAAAAGGTTGGAAACCAAGTGCGATCGCTGCCCTCTAGGGGCACATATACCTGAGCCGGAAGCCAAATCAGCACGGGCGGCAAAATTACTAGGGCAATTCCCACTAGCCAAATCACCACCGTCAGATCGACATCAGGCTGGTTTGCCGCTTGCCAATTGCGCCCCGTCCAACGCCAACTCATGGGCTGAGAACTATCTTCAACATGAATTGACTGTTCACGCAGATTGGTTGTAAAAATGTGCCGACAAAAATTACAAGAAAAAGCGTCCATTAGGGTCAATGCTTCAATTTGCCCATGACGGCACACCGGGCAGATATAGGTCTCCTGATAGTTAAGCGTGCGGCGTTCTTGATTTGCTCTCGGCAATTGTTTTGCCTGACTTGATTGGTGTATAGGATGGGTCATACCAAAAAGCTCCGATGCTGAAGGGAGGAATCAAGCAAACGATTAGAAATAGCTAAAAGTAGTTAAAAAATCGTCAAGTCCGATCAGCCTTATCCTTCACTCCTCATCCCTACTACAAACTTGCAACGCGAGCGCTGCCAACAGTTTTCGTGACTTCTACCCCATTTTGTTGGAGAACGATCGTCGGCTCTCCCGATTTGTTCATAATAATGCGCTTCAGCAAAACGCTACCATTCGCCAAAGAGTCGCCCACCTGGACATAACGCGCCGTCGATTCGTTAGGAGATTGGACGATCGCCGTCACTTTGCCTCCCACCTGAATTACTCCAGTGATGGCGATCGCCTCGGCGAGGCTGGTCGGCGAGGCTGGCAGCAGCTTGGGCAGCGAGCTAGGAGTGAGGGGGGCAGACTCCACGGGAAGCGGCGGTAGATTGGTGAGTGGAGCCAGAGAAATTTGAGGTGCTGAATAGGAAGACGTATCCGCCAGGTTAGTTGATTTTTGAGGAGATTTCTGAGCGGTTTGAGGTCTGGGTGCGGTTTGGGCAGGGGTCGATCGCGGGTTTACAGTCTGGGGTTTGTTGACTGTCACAACTCTGATTTCTGGTGGCAGAAGGGAGGCAAAAGGGTCGCGGCGAGTAGCGGTTGAGATCTGAGACAGCCTAGCTTGAGAAGTGGTCGGTTGAAGTAGCCCTTTAACGGCCACCGTCGGTAGGGGTTTGGTACTGGCGATCGTTGGGTTGGGAAAGCTCTGTTGCGTATTGAGTTGAGGGTTGGGTTGAGCAACGATCGGTGCGGGAGGTTTCGGCGGTTGGGCGGTGCGATCGCCTCCACAGCTTCCGAGCAATAAAACTGTGCCTAATCCAGCCGTCCACAAAATCTGCTTCATATCTTCCTCCCACCGTACATTTGTTCACATCCATATCAGCATACCGCCAATCTATAGCGATGAACGTTTTTGTAGTTTGACAAATCGTTTCGACTGTGCGGGGGATGGTGGAGTCGAGGCAAAATAATTTGTAAGCGGCGATCGCGAAAATAAAGCCCCAGGCACACACCAATTCTAGTAGGGGCACTGCCGCACTCTGAATGTGAGTACAGAATTGATCTGAAATCCCCTTAATTAATCCCCTTAATCGACGATCGCAACCTGATAAGGCACAGACAGCATCGTTGTTTACATAGTTGAATTTAGGGTTTGTTTGAACTTAGCGATTTATTTAAGATTGCTGATCAAATCTTACGTTTCTTTTGGGCACGATCGCGTGCTACGATAGGAAGCGCCATAGAGAAGCATCTGAAGTTGGTATCCAAAAATGGTACTCGTTCCTCAGAGTGACTTAAAAAGTGGTAAGGTTAAGTCTCGACTCAGTTAGGCATTCTTAGCCAAAAGTTAAGAAGCCACACATTGAGGAGGAAACACATCGGGGCGTAGCGCAGCTTGGTAGCGCACCACTTTGGGGTAGTGGGGGTCGCACGTTCAAATCGTGTCGCTCCGATTGATAAAAGATGCTAAATCCAGAGGGGTTTGTCAGTTCTCTAGACTTAAAGTCTGAGTTGATAACTCTTCTGGATTTTTGCATTGACAAGACGTTTTTGGCATTGCTGAAATGAGATCCGGTTGATTGACGTTAGTTTAAGGAGATGTTTTTAAGTATCCGGTAAAGCCTTTGAGACTGCGCTCGATTTTGATCGACGTTCCATCTTTGCTATGAACATAGACGGTCTCCGCAGGGTGAATTTTTAAAAAACGAGCCACTAGCATATTCAGAGAAATGGTTTGAAAGGCCACGGTGGCGCAGTCGCCCAAATGCTTGGAAACCGAAATCGGGATGCCAGAGCTATCGAAAGTACCAATGCAAACTGAAAGCTCCGTTTTATCTTCTAATTCCATCGATCGAACCAGGTGAAATTTCTGGCTCCAGTATGCCCAAAGTCAAAACAATTCGTCGGTTGCAGACCCAGCAAGGCGTAGCGTGATTACCGAAAAGGGGGCGAGAAAATTAGTCCGCCTTTGGCCGAAAGATTGTTTTGCCCACGGGGCAGGTTGAGCTTGGTTTTGGAGCCAAGGTTGCGATCGTAAATTTCCCCATAGTTGCCGACTTTTTTGATGATCCGAACGGCGAAATCATTCTCGACTCCCATGCCTTTGCCTAGGTCGCCTTCTGTGCCCAAAAAACGCCGGATTGTTGGATCGGTGCTTTTCATCTGCTGATCGACATTCTGAGACGTGATGCCCAATTCCTCAGCTTTGAACAGGCTATAGATCGACCATCGCACCAAATTGCCCCAGGCAGCATCTCCATCTGCGATCGCGGGGGCCAAGGGTTCTTCTGAGAGGGTGTCGTCTAAAATCACATGGTCATCGGGTTTAGGAAGGGTGGTGCGCCGAGAACTGAGGGCAGAACGATCGGCGGTGATTCCTTCACAGCGACCTTCAGCATAGGTGGCAAAGGTTGTGTTGACATCCTCAAAGACAACAGGCGTGTAAGAAATGCCCCGCTTTCGCATTTGATCGGTCAAATTTTGCTCAGTGGTCGTCCCGGTTTGAATGCAAATCGATTTACCCTTGAGATCTGCTAGTGTTTTGACCTTGCTCGACTTTTTGACCATAATGCTCTGACCGTCGTAGAAAACCACGGGTGCAAATTCTAACCCGGTGGCTGTGTCTCGACTCAAAATAAAAGTCGTATTGCGGCTGAGAATGTCTACCTCGCCCGTTTGAACGGCAGTAAAGCGTTCTTTGGCATTGAGGTTACGAAACTCTACTGCATCCGCATCATTAAACAGGGCCGCAGCGATCGCCCGACACACGTCAACATCTAATCCCGAATAGTTGCCATTTTGACCCACAAAGCTAAACCCAGGCAGTTCTCCGCTCACCCCACAAATGAGGATGCCTCGACTCAAAATCGTTGCCAGTCGTCCTTTGGGGCCGCTTCCTCCATCTGAGGAATCAGACCCACCACAGGCAGTGAGCGGAGCAACAAGAAGCGCGATCGCCAGCAAACAAGAACGCCAGTGAAACATGGGGAGGGAGGAGGGAGGAGGAAGGAGGGTGAAGTAGGGAGGCTATATCATCCTTCTGGGGTGCGAAGATATTCTAATCTGTTTAGGTGTGGTTGCATCATTAATCCGAGTTTTGCCTGAAAGCTTGGCTGAGATAGCTTGTCTCAATTTAACTTATCAAGAGTTTTACACATTCGTGCAACAATGCCTAAAAATTTTAGAGTCTCATCCTAGAAGCCGGGGGCCTTTACACCCCTCAAACCCAGCCACTTCTCCTAACGTATAGAGGGGACGATTTTTGACTTCTTCGTAGATGCGTCCGATGTATTCCCCAAGAATGCCGATCGAAACCAGTTGCACTGCACCCAGGAAAAACATCGCCATAATTACAATGGTGATACCCGTAAGGGGAGAACTGGGGACAAAGATTCGCCAACACAAGACGAGAACTGCCATGATCAGGGCGATGAATGCTGAGAACAACCCAATGTAAGTCGAAATTTGTAAGGGAACTTTAGAGAATGAAACTAAGCCGTTGATTGCGAGTGAAAATGACTTGCGGAACGTATATTTTACTTCGCCAGCAAAACGAGGATCGCGCTCAAACTTAAGTGAGGTTTGCCGAAACCCGACCCACGATCGTAGCCCTCGAATGTATCGATTCCTCTCTGGCATGGCGTTAAGCACATCGACGACTTGACGATCCATCAGGCAAAAATCGCCTGTGTCGGTGGGAATATCGATGTCGGCAAGTCGCTTGAGTAACCGATAAAAAACGTAGGCAGTCAGACGTTTGAACCAGCCTTCTTTTTTGCGCTGGGTGCGCTGGGCATAGATAACTTGATAGCCCTGCCGCCACAGTTCCAACATATCAGGAATCAGTTCGGGAGGGTCTTGCAGGTCGGCATCTAGAATGATCACAACTTTTCCCCGAACAAAGTTTAGCCCCGCAGTGACGGCAATCTGATGTCCAAAATTGCGAGCTAGGCTGAGGTAGCAGACCCGTGGATCTTTGTCGTGCAGTTCTCGGATCAGGCAGAGGGATCGATCACGACTGCCATCGTTAATCAAAATGAGTTCCGTAGGGGCATCAAGGCGATCCATCAGGATGCTGACGCGGCGGTAGAGTTCGGCGATCGTTGCTTCCTCATTGTAGATGGGGATGACCAAAGAGTAAGTTGGAGTCATAAACTCAAGCCCGACGGGCGAGCGATGCACAGCTACTCAATAATTACCGCAAATTTTTTGATTCCGCCAAGTTGTAATTAGGTGGGACTCATTGACATCCTCCCCACCGCATAGGCGGATGGGGATTCCCAACCTCAAGGGTTGAGCCTTCCTGGATCAACGCCACTTGCCTAGATCGAACCTCGTGATTCTTTCCCCGGTAGACCGACTCCCACAG
>JAAUOZ010000232.1 GCA_012034655.1 Leptolyngbyaceae cyanobacterium CSU_1_3
GCATTCTCGTATTTACTCAATTTGCAGAGATTGGAGCCGCCCTCGAAAAATATCTGAAACATCAACACTATCGAACTTACTATCTGCAGTGGTGGCACTGCTCGACCAAAACGCGAAAAGATGATTGCAGAGTTTCAAGATCCAGAGACAGAGCCTACGATTTTTATTCTATCCATCAAGGCAGGCGGAGTCGGCATCACATTAACCAAAGCAAATCATGTTTTTCACTTCGATCGCTGGTGGAATCCAGCCGTTGAAGATCAAGCTACCGATCGCGCGTTTCGTATTGGGCAGAAAAAGAATGTGTTTGTGCATAAATTCGTTGCGCTCGGAACACTCGAAGAACGAATTGATCAAATGATCGAAGACAAAAAGAAACTCGCAAGTGCGATCGTGGGTTCTGATGAATCTTGGCTCACTGAACTGAATAATGAAGCATTCAAACAATTGATCACACTCAATCGCAGTACAATTTTGGAGTAGCACCCATGGCACAACTTTCTAAAACGTGGTGGGGCAATAAATTTATTGAAGCACTGGAGAAGTTTACGGATGCCGGGCGTTTGAGTCGGGGGCGATCCTATCGGAATAGCGATCGTATTCGTAAACTCACAATCACCGATGGTGTAATCGTTGCTGAAGTGCGCGGCAATGTGAATCCTTACTATGGAGTCTACAAAGAACCAATTTATCAGACAGAGATAGTCATTCATCCGATCAGTCAGGCCCAATGGACAGCCGCGATCGCATACATTGCTTCTAAAGCCAGTTTCATCTCTAAGCTATTGCTCAATGAGATGCCCGACAACATTGAAGATGCCTTTGCACAATTGAATTTGAATCTATTGCCTAAATCAAAAAAAGACTTTCACACAGAATGTTCTTGCCCAGACTACAGCAATCCTTGTAAACATATTGCAGGAGTGTACTATCGGATTGCAGCAGAGCTAGATCAAGACCCATTTTTACTGTTTGAACTCCGTGGAATTTCTCGCACAAAATTGCAGACTGAACTCGCAAAAACGCCGCTTGGACAAGCCCTAGCGAATGAACTCGATCGCCAATTCGCTGCGCCACATTCTGTTGAGTCATTCTACACGCGCCCTGAGATCCAACCCGTTCCCCCTCAGACCACATTGAAAGAGTTCTGGCAAGGGAGCAAATCGCTCCCTAAAGAGATTGAACGTCCCCCTCAAAGCAGCGTATCGGGAATCTTAGTCAAAAAACAGGGAGACTTTCCACCGTTCTGGGACAAGGATCAATCGTTTATCGCAATCATGGAAGAAGTATACGATCGCATCAAATCTAAAAATCGCGACTTGCTGCAATGAGTAAGCTAGCGCGTGACCTGGTATTAGGGATGGTTGAGGATGGTATGAACTACCCCACCTCACAGGAGGATGGGGTTTCCGACGGTTCAACGAGCCTAGTTGCCTGACCGTTCCCGGCAGGTAGAGCGCGGCTCTCATCGTCTGACGAGGCTGGTTCCCAACCCCGGAAAAGATTACTCTTTCCACAGTTCGCAAAAATGAAAACTGATTTATCAAAGGGTTTGCCCCTTTACGTTCCGAACCCTGTCGCGCCTATTACAGGAATGCTGACAATGTTCTCGAAACAACCCGATGGTGCAAGTTTATTGATTCTTTCGCTCTGTTACTATTGTATTGCATACTTCAATACACTGCAACTATGTCCAGCAAAGAATTTGTTCAAGTCCGATTGCCCAAGACAGAGAAAGAAAAGCTGGATAATTACTGTAAGCAAGTCGGCAGAACTCAGACGGACGTTATTCGAGAATTTATTCGTTCGTTGCCAGACTAATTGGCTGCTCCGCTTTGCTCCACAGCCGCGCTATTCATCCCCACCCTGTAGAGGGATGGGGAATTCCGCTATTCCGTTAAAACAATTAAATATCCCGTAGTCCTGTCAGATGGGGGCTACGGGATGTTTAATTTCAACTAGAATATGCCAGGAACCGGACTTGAACCGGTGACACGAGGATTTTCAGTCCTCTGCTCTACCAACTGAGCTATCCCGGCGAATTGGCGGCTCAATTCAGCGCTTAATTAGGCTAACAAAGTTAGAGAAACTTTGCAAGCTTTTTTTGATCTGAATCGCAGGTCGCCTCTGTTAGAGTCACCAAGCTCTTTGCTCAAAGGCTTTTGACGCGCTCGATCGCCCTTGAGACACCTTGAACATTTCAGATTCCACCATCCAACGCTCGTTAGATAGGTCAAAATGGGGTGAGTGATCTAAGAAGGTCATGAAAAACGTGCCCATTGAAGAGCTACACCCGTTCAAAACATTATGACTCGCCGACGTTCTATACCCTGGATTCATCGTTGGTCGCGACCGATCATTGGCGCGATCGCCACCCTGGGAGCCATCAACACAGGTTACATCGCCGCGACCAAACTCTTTGGCGGACAAACTGCCTGCCCGGCGGGTGGCTGTGATGTGGTGCTTTCTAGCCCCTACGCAACTGTGTTTGGTCTGCCTCTGGCGCTATTTGGGTTTCTGGCTTATGTGGGCGTGGCAGCCTTTGCCCTCGTGCCGCTTGCCGTCAACTCCGAAGCAAACAAATCGCTGCGAACTAATTTGGAAAATTGGACGTGGCTGCTGCTATTTGCTGGGTCAACGGCCATGCTGTTGTTTAGTGGCTATCTGATGTATGTGATGGCCTTTGAACTGAAGACGATTTGCTACTATTGCATCGCTTCTGCGATCTTTGCGGCTGCGCTATTCGGGCTGACGTTGGTGGGTCAAGAGTGGCAGGACGTAGGGCAACTCTTTCTGGTGGGCATTGTGGTCGGCATGGTGACGCTGATCAGCACCTTGGCGATTTATGCGCCCAAAGCTGCCAATGCTGGAGAGTATGCGATCGCCTCTGGCAGTGGTCAAGTGTTCTTTACGGTCAAAGACACGTCAGGAGAGGCAGAAATTCAACTGGCTCAGCATTTGAAAAAGACTGGCGCAAAAATGTACAGCGCTTACTGGTGTCCTCACTGCTACGAGCAGAAGAAACTGTTTGGGGTGGAGGCGCTCGGCGATCTACCATCAGTTGAATGTGCGGCGGATGGCAAAAATTCTCAGACTGCCCTCTGTCAAGAAATTGCTCCCAAAGTTGAGAAAGAAACCGGGCGTGGTTTTGGCTTTCCCACCTGGGAGATCAACGGCAAATTTTACGCAGGTCAGCAGCCTTTAGAAGAACTCGCCAAGGCATCGGGATACAATGGCCCTCGCAACTTTAAGAACAGCAACTTCTAAAAAGGCGATCGTTCTTTCTAGTCCACCCGCTCTAGCTGCCAAAGAATCTGATTGCCTTCGCGCCGCACCCGCGACACGACCCAGTTGCGCCAGACCCAGTTATCACCCCGACTGGTGACGGCGCTAGCGTTGACATCCATCAAGTCAGCCAACTCAGAACTGGTGATCAGATAAGTGCGACTGGCGATCTCATCCGCCATGTGCAAGGTCTCGACTAAGTTTCGCAGGTGTTCGACTCGAATCTCACGGGGCAACTCTTCCTGAGACTCGATCGGGGTATGGGTTGATGTGTCTATCATGGCAACCTCAGAATCGGGAATTGGGTCGTTCAGAGTTTTGAGAGCGGGGATCTTGCCGAGGGAAAAGGCACGGGCGATCGCATCACAGCGTTCGTTGCCGACATCTCCTGTATGCCCTCGCACATAGCGCCATTCAACCTGGTTTGAGTTGAGTCCGTCTAGAATTTCCCACAAATCTTGATTAAGCACCGGCTTCCCAGTGGAAGTTTTCCAACCTTTTTGCTTCCAGCCTTTGATCCATTTGGTGATGCCATTCTTGACATACTCACTGTCGGTGTAGAGGGCGATCGATTCCTTTTGATTCAAGTCTACAAAAAACTTGAGGGCTGCCACTGCCGCTTGCATTTCCATCCGATTGTTAGTGGTTTGCGCTTCGCCGCCTCCCATTTCGTGAATGACCCCATCTGCAAAATAAACCACCGTTCCCCAGCCACCGGGGCCGGGGTTTCCAGAGCAGGCTCCATCTGTATAAATTGATTGAATCAAAGGCATAGACCGTCTTCTTGATAACTCAACTAGATTACCAGTATTGGTCAGGGATGAGGGATGAAGGATGAATCAGTCAGAAGGCTTGTTGCATTCCTCAATTTCAAGCGGATGAGGTGATTTAAAGGTTCTTGTTGCTGGAGAGAAGCATCGGAACGAGTATTTCATCCCTCCGCCCTCCACCTCCCTCCTGCCTTCAAAGGTCTAGCCTTGTGCGTCTCGCAATTGCCCAATTAGCTGAGAAAGCTGCTCGCTGTTTGCGTTGTAAACTTCGCCACAGAAGTGACAAATTGCCTCAGCCCCAGCATCTTTTTCGATCATGTCTTGCAGTTCTGCCTCGCCCAAAAGTTTGAGCGCGCCAAGGACACGATCGAAGGTGCAACCACAGTGAAACCGAACAATCTGACGTTCTGGCAAAACCTCTAAGCCCAAGTCACCCAATAGATCTTCAAAAATTGTCGGCAAGGTTTTGCCTGCTTGTAGCAAAGGCGTAAACCCTTTGAGGGATGCGATCCGAGATTCGAGTAACTCGACCAATTCTGGATCGCTGGCCGCTTTGGGCATAATTTGAATCAAAATCCCACCTGCGGCCGTTACGCCTTCTGCTCCGACAAATACGCCCAACACTAGAGCAGAAGGGGTTTGCTCAGAAGTTACAAGGTAGTGAGTGATGTCGTCGCCAATTTCACCTGATACTAGCTCGACGGTGCTCGAATAGGGATAGCCATAGCCCACATCGCGCACTACATATACGTAGCCCTCCTGTCCGACGGCTCCCCCGACATCCAATTTGCCCTGGGCATTGGGAGGCAACTCCACATCGGGATTATCGACATAGCCGCGCACCGTCCCATCTGCGCCTGCGTCGGCCATGATGCCACCGATCGCTCCGTTGCCGCGAATCCGAATATTCACCCGCGACCCCTCGCGTTTCATGCTAGATGCCAGCAGCAGCCCGGCGGCCATCGTCCGACCTAGGGCGGCTGTTGTCACATAAGAAAGCTTGTGTCGTTGCTTGGCCTCGTCGGTGAGGCGTGTCGTGATCACCCCTACAGCCCGGATTCCGCCGTCAGCCGCAGTTGCTCGAATTAACTGATCAGCCATGAAATAAAACCTTACATTTCTTAACGAGTGCTGTTTCTATTTTAGAGGTTGCTGCATGGAAACAAGCCCCTCGACTTTTGGGCTGATTCTTGACCCAAAAATTGCAGATCTATCGGGTCGCCATAGCAATTATCAGCCCGATGCAGTACACCAAGACCTAAAAGATTTACAGCCTATTCTCTTGATTTACGCTCGAAAGTCAGGGGTGAGCCGTCAGATTCGCCTTCACCCTGGCCTTCTCCCAAAAGGCTACTGTGTATGCACATCTTGCTTGCTCAGAAATTTGATGAATAAGGCAACGCCCATCGTTCAGCACCTCCAAATCTTGGCTCTTTTTGTATCTTTTGTGGATACTGATCGATGATTGAGTAAAACCACTTCCTTCGTTGCCGTCATGTCTAGTTTTATAGATACGCTCAAAGATCGTCGTCAGCGACTTGCTAAATTGGTAGACTTCCCGGCTGTGCTGTGGTCTGGGGGCAACAGTTCGCGTAACTTTCCGGCGAACGTTTTTCCCTTTCGATCGAGCAGTCATTTTCTCTATTTCGCTGGGTTGCCGTTGGTCAATGCGGCGATTCGACTGGAGGCTGGCAAGCTAACGTTGTTTATGGATGAGGCGACCCCAGCCAGTGCGCTGTGGCATGGGGCTGCACCAACCCGCGCAGAAATCGCCACCACGATCGCCGCTGATGCCGCCTATCCCTGTCCGATCTCAATCACCATCTAGAGGGCGTTGCAACGATCGCGGCTCAAGATTTTCTGACGCGCCAAACCCAAAATCAATGGCTAGATCGTCCCATTGCGGCTGCTAACCTGCCCCAGGGGCTAGATCTTGCGCTGACTCAAGCGATCGTTCAGATTCGTCTCACCCACGATCCGGATGGGCTGGCAGAAATCAGAAAAGCCGCGGCCGTCACGGCTAAAGCTCATCAAGCTGGGATGGCTGCCACCTCAAGCGCCAATATTGAAGCAGAAATTCGGGCGGCAATGGAGCAAGTCATCATTGCTCACAACATGACCTGTGCCTACAGCAGCATTGTCACTGTTCATGGAGAAGTTTTGCACAATGATCAATACCATCATCCTGTGCGATCGGGCGACCTGCTTTTAGCAGATGTAGGGGCAGAAACCTCGACGGGATGGGCCTCCGATGTGACGCGAACCTGGCCGATTTCGGGGCAGTTCTCCCCCTCGCAACGCGCTTTATATACAGTGGTGCTGGCTGCCCATGATGCCTGCATTGATCAAATTCGCCCCACGGTTGAATATCGGGAAATTCATCTCCTCGCCTGCCAGACGATCGCCGCCGGGCTGGTGGATCTGGGCATTCTCAAAGGCCAGCCTGCCGATCTAGTTGAGATGGATGCCCACGCCCTGTTTTTTCCCCACGGAGTAGGACACTTGCTAGGGCTAGACGTTCACGACATGGAAGATTTGGGCGATTTAGCAGGCTATGAATCAGGCAGAACACGCAGTCAACGCTTTGGGTTGGGCTACTTGCGACTCGATCGCCCCCTCAAAGCTGGCATGGTAGTGACGATCGAGCCAGGCTTTTACCAGGTTCCTGCTATCCTTCAAGACTCGCAACGGCGAGAGAAGTACAACTCTGTCATAAATTGGGATCGACTGGCAGAGTTCAGCGATGTTCGAGGCATTCGGATCGAAGATGATGTGCTGGTTACAGAAACCGGAGCCAGCGTGTTGACTGCTGCATTACCCACCTCGGCAGAAGCGATCGAGCAGCTTGTGGGAGGTTAGCCTCCTCAACCCTTACCACAGCAAGCGATCGCCGTTCCAGGAGAAAAACTCGCCGCTATCACTTTCTTGAAGTTGATCTAGAACCGCTAGTAGTTGCCGAACGGTACGCTCCACGGGAAACAACTTTTCGGGTGGCACATTGCGCTGAAAGGGACGAGACAGTTGCGTATCAGTTGTGCCGGGGTGGAGGGTGACGACGATCGCACGGGGACAGGTTCGCTTAAACTCAAGTGCTGTTGTTTTGATAAACATATTTAATGCTGCTTTCGAGGCACGATATCCATACCACCCACCGAGATGGTTATCGGTAATACTACCCACTTTTGCTGAAATAGTCGCGAAAAGAGAACGATCGCCGTGCTTCAACAAGGGTTGGATATGTTTGGCTAACAACACTGCACCCATACTATTGACTTGAAAATAATGCAGCAGTTGCTCTGCGTTTAGTTGCCGCAAACTCTTTTCTGGCTGCATGGTTCCTTCATGCAAAATCCCCACACAGTTGATCACAATGTGCAGTGTTGCCGTCTCGGCTTGAATCTTCTGCACCACCTTTGCAATCTGTTCCTCTTTTGTAATATCCATCGCAACGCACTGCAAACGAGGATCAGCGATCGTCAATAGTTCTGATTGAGGATTACGGTAGGTAGCATAAAGGCGATCGATCTGCTGCACTGCCAACAATTGTCGAACGAATTCCAAGCCAATGCCTTGACCCGCTCCCGTAATCAGTGCCGTAACAGAACTTTTATTAAAGTTTTTCATCTTATAACCCATTAAAAGTAGAAGTCCCCCGCAAGGAAGACTTCACTCAATTGACTAAGATGCGCTCATCAGGTCATAGCACTGTCCGAGACCTAACCATTGATGGCAGGAGCAGAGAGAGCCACCGGCGCAGCTTCACCCGCAGCCAGGTCGAGGGGGAAGTTATGGGCATTACGCTCGTGCATCACTTCCATACCCAGGTTGGCACGGT
>JAAUOZ010000233.1 GCA_012034655.1 Leptolyngbyaceae cyanobacterium CSU_1_3
TGCTATACTTTGTCAGGGTCATAAAATTAAAGATTTTGGACGGGGTGCAGGGGTAGACCTGCTGGGGGCGCAGCCCCCACACCCCTTCTAAACCAAAATCTATAGGCTGACGCAGTATAGTTTAATTATGACTGAACAAACGGTCAATAGAAAATAGGGTGACAAACTTTTTGGTTCTGAAAAGTCAGGAATCGATTAGAGTGAAAGTGTTGCCACTCTGTAGAACTTTTAAAGGAGGTGGACTATGACTGTATTGTTAGCCGATCGCGTTATCCAAATGCTGCTAATCCTTCCGCAAGGTACAGTGAGTCTCGTTCACTTCTGCACGATTGAGGCATAACGATCGAGATTCTTCTGTGAACCTTGCCTCTAACAAGTCATCACAGAAAGAAAATCCAATGAACTTAAATCAATTAGGCTGGAGCGCTCAACAAGCTCACAGCTATACATCCTACTGTAAACCAGGATTTACAGTGGGTCGAGTTGCTGTTGAACATCGAAATACCTATCTTCTCTACACAGAGCAGGGAGAACAATTTGCGGAGGTTTCTGGCAAGCTAAGACACCAAACAACTGGAATCCAAGACTTTCCAGCCGTTGGTGACTGGGTTGTGATTCAGTCGATCGCAACAGAACAGCGAGCCATTATCCATGCAATTCTGCCGCGATCGAGCAAATTTTCTCGCAAAGTTGCAGGCAGTACAACTCAAGAGCAGGTGATTGCCGCTAATGTTGATACCGTATTTCTCGTTTCTGGGTTAGACGGCGACTTCAATCTCAGGCGGATTGAACGCTATCTGATCCTGGCTTGGGAAAGTGGTGCAATTCCGGTCATTGTGCTGAACAAAGCAGATCTCTGTCTGAATGTTGAACAACGACTGGCAGAGGTAGAAGCGATCGCGATGGGTGTCCCTACCATTGTCTTGAGTGCGACGCAGCAGCAGGGGTTGGAATCCCTGGAATCCTATTTACAACCAGGGCAGACGATCGCTCTACTAGGGTCGTCTGGAGTGGGCAAATCCACGATCGCAAATCAACTAAAAGGTGAGCCGATTCAAGCTGTCCAAACGGTTCGACAAGGCGACGATCGGGGTAAACATACTACCACTCATCGACAGTTGATTCCGTTGCCCTCCGGGGCATTGATGATCGACACACCCGGAATGCGTGAAGTGCAGGCATGGTCAGGGACAGAAGGATTACCAGAAACATTCGCGGAAATTGAGGCATTAGCGGAGCAGTGTCGTTTCCGCAATTGCCAGCACGCGCAGGAGCCAGGTTGTGCCATTCAGCAGGCATTAGTAGACGGACACTTGGATGCAGGGCGGTTTCTGAACTATCAGAAACTACAGCGGGAGCTACACCATCTGGCTCGAAAACAAGATCAACGAAAACAAGATCAACGAGCCGCCCTAGCAGAGAAAGAGCGGTGGAAGAAAGTCCACAAATCCATGCGAAATCATCCAAAATATCAGCGATAATTCGCTTGCGGTTAGGGTTGCAGAAGTTGTTTCGGGGTCATGCCTACGATGCGTTTGCAGCATCGCGTCAAGTGGCTCTGATCGCAGAAACCAACCCTGATCGCAATCTCTGCAATGCTGAGGTCACAGTGTTGCAATAGATGTTTTGCTTTGTCAATTTGCATTTTGGGAATTTTACTCTAAAGTCGCTGAAATTCTGACATGAAGACTCATTTTAATTCCCAGACCAATCCAGCCTGTTTTTGCTCGGATGGTATAGTCGGGCGTTTTTTCAACAACCAGAATGTCTTTAACAATCGCCAGCGATCGCTGAGAGAACGGTAAGTCATTGTTGTAAAAACGACGAAGAAACTGAATTTGCTGGTGGGGAGTAATTCGCAGTTCTCCCTCCAGCCAAAATTTATCAATGTCTGCTTGATTGCCAATCTTGCCGTTACCATACCCAACTTGAGCCACCCATTTTTGCATCCGCTCGTGCCCCACCCGACGAGCCAAAACTACTTTATCTAAGCATCAAGTTTTGAGCGATTTACCTCTGGAGTGCCAATGCGAAGCCATTACTGTTGTCTCTGTGTCTGCCTGCTCAACCTCTGGCAAAATTACCGGATTTCCGGCACTCAAGTTGATGGATTCTCGCCCCGCACCCGATCGTAGTGCCTCAGTTCTTTCATAATCGCCTGCACGCCAGACATATCGACACCAAACTGACTAGGGGCAGGATTCATGATTGTGGAAAATTTCAATACAGCCTTTTGATGCTAACTGATGGAGGGGAGCGATCGCTAAAAATGACAAAGACTGTATTGAACGGCTCGATTTAGGGCGCTGATTTAAGGGCGATAGCTGTAGAGCAGCGATCGCGTCTCTATCAATACAGTTTTATTTTCTAGGCTCATCTTCATCTGGAAAAAGGCGCGGGAATAAAATACCTGTAAAGGCTCCAATCAGAGTGTAGATCGCGTTAATCCCTTCTTGCGGCAAGTAGTTGAGCAACCAACTGGGTTCGATGCTTTGGTTAGGAAACTCTTGGTAAAGCCCGATCGCTAAACATTTGCTTTCGCCCGAAACTAGTGTTTGCAGTCCTTTAGGCTCTTTCAGGTTGAGGCGAATGTCGCGTATTCTCTGGATGCCAGGATTTTTGCTGGGAGACATGCGGCAGTTGGGTTTGTCGAAGGACCGATCGGTGGGAATGATCAGAAATTGTCTGGGTTGAAGCTTCAGTGATTGCCCCATCATGCGAACCTCACCGTCTAGAATTTCGGAGGTCAAAATTGGATCATTGACATTGGCGCTGCGATCGCGCTGATCAAACCGAACCTGCTTAACCGAAATGTCACCCCGCATGAATTGGGTCAAGTCATTGATATCCTCCTCGGTTGTGTTTTTACTAACTCTGGGCAATCCAATTTTCATTGAGGTGCGTGAGGAGATTGGCAGGATAAAGTCCTGTCCTTCAGGCAGCCAGCGCAGTTGTGTTTCTAGAGTTGATTCAGTAATATTCAATGCTGGAATCTGGGCGCTAGACAAAAAGAGGTTGATTGCAGTTGGATTTACCCCAAACTTTAACTCTCCCACGATCGGGAGATTGGGTTCAACGGCGCTCCTATTTTCGCAAACACTGACTTTTTGGGAACTGACTTTTTCAAAATCGGATTGCAAACAAAAACTCAGTTGGTTGGAGATCGATCGATAGGTCAATTGTTTAACTTGAGTGTTGGGCTGGATTCGTAGTTGTTGCAGGTTGATAGAGTTCGTTTGTTTGTTGTCAATATCTTCCAGGGTCAGCCCGCTGTCGGGTGTGGAAAGCTGAATATCTAGTTGAGCCAGTGATTTAAGTTTGGTATTTAAGGTAGGGTCAGCGCTAGAGAACTTTCCCTTTAAATTTAGCGTGCTAGGTTGTTTGCCTTGAAGCGCTAGTTTAGTGATACCGAGACTGTTAAGAAATTGCTTATCTATCTCACCTACATAGGTGAAATTCATCGTTTGGGTGATGAGACTTCCTTCAAAGCGAGAAACACCACGAATGTAAAAGTTACCCAGTAACAGCACAATCCAAACCAGCAGCAGCAGGAGTGCTAGTAATTGATCGCGCCTGCGAATTCGTCTAAGGGTGCTCAAAAAACGGGTGATGCACCGTTGCCAACGATAGCGAACCGTTGAGTTTTTGGAGGAGGGGCGTTTAAGTGACATACATTCGACATCGGACAGGGAACTGCATTATAACCACTGCCGATTATGCTTGAAGGGAAAGCGCCGCTGGCTTCCCTGGCTATCTTCGACAAAAAGTTCGTAGTCGCCGGCCGGAGCGTTGCTGTAGTTCCATTGCAAGGGAATTTCACCTTCACGCGATTGTCTTAGAGACTGGTTCAAATAAGTTTTAGAGTCTCCCGATCGCCGGATCTGAATTTTTCTAAAGGCAGTCGGTTTGGGGGCAAACAGCACAAAGGTATAAGTGCCGGAGGCATTGCCCAAGATGGTGGGGTAGTAGATGGGGGAGGCATTGCGGATCACGTAGGCGATCGCTAGTAGGCTATTGGGGGTCGTGATCCCTGCATTCCGCAAGATTTTAGGATTTAAGGAAAAGGTCGCACCGTTACCGCTGGGGTTCATTCGCACAGCGTCGAGGCGGTAGTTGCGGGAGAACTCTTGCACTTCGAGAGTAGGGTTGGCACTGCCTGCAACCCGAATTGTGAGGGGATCGGAGAGGTTACTCAAACTGCTTGTGGCAAAGGAAACGAGGGATAAACTGCCACTGGCATCTCGTCGATCGCGCAACCCTTCACAGCGATTGTTGTCACGCCGGATGTAGCTGAGCGTGGTGGGATTACCCGTTGGACAGGCGGCTTGGGCAGGAGGTGGGGCAAGGGTCAGGAGGAGGGAGGTTAACCAAACAAGGCGTTTCATAGGGGCAGTGGGGGTGGTTAGGATTTAATCAAGAACCTTCCAGATGCGGAGTTTTCCAATCACTATGTCGATGCGGTAGGCCAAGCCAATATCGCCTGTTGCAGGTGAGATATCTGCTACGTTGGTTAGGTTTTTCATGGCAGATGCCGCGAACGTCGATTTATTGCGAATAGCGACAAATACGCCAATCACCTGGTTTTGCTCGTTAATCACGGGGCCACCAGAATTGCCTGTTGCAACGATCGCGTCGATCGGTAGTAATGTCCCCTGCTGTACGGAACTAGTCACTTCTCCAGAGGACGAGTCCCAGGGATTATCTTTGTTGTAGGGATGGCCGATCACGTAGATGCGTTGGTTTGACCTGAGTCTATTAGTGTTCCAGATGAGTGGTTGAATGTCTTTGGGCAGACGATCGTCGGTGATTTGCAGTACTGCTAGATCGATGTCGTCTGTGTCGGATGTCACCTTGAGAATTTTGGCTTTGTAGCGGGGGCGCTTTTCTTCGGGCAGATCGCTAAAGAATTCGATCTCTAAAGGCTTTTCGACGAGGCGTTTGGTTTTGGGATCGGTGACAACGTGGCGATTGGTGACAATCCAGGCGGTGTTGCCTTGCCGTTTTACGACCCAGCCAGCGGCGATGCTGCTCCCTTCGGAGATGGGTGCGATGATTCGAGCGGTACTCCGCAAAACGGGGAGTTTGGGTTCTTCGCTTAGTTTGGGTAGAGAGGTGGTGTCATCGATCGCGACGGGTTGGGGATTGCGCCGCAGTGCCAGCAACCGTTGGGCTTCCTTGAGGTTGTTTTGGGCAACGCTGTAGTTGGGGTCGAGTTTCACTGCCTGCTCAAACTCCCGAATGGCATCTTCTAGTCTGCCCTGTTGCTGAAGGGCGAAACCCAAATTGTTATGGGCAAGGGTATGGGCTGTAGTTGGGGAGCCAGAAGTGTTTTCCGGCAAACTCAGAGCTTTACGATAGGCGACGATCGCCTCATCGAGCTTCTTCTGGTCAGACAGCGCATTGCCCAGTCCGTTGTAAGCATTGGCATAGTTGGGGTCGAGTTTGATGGCGGTGCGATACGCGACGATCGCCTCATCGAGCTTCTTTTGCTTCTGCAAGACGTAGCCCAGAAGAAAATAATTTCTGGCACTGCTAGAGTTGATTTCTACAGCTTTGCGGCAAGCAAGAACGGCTGCATCAATCTTGTCCTGGTCGTCCAGAACATCGCATAGTTTGCGATGAGCCTCCGCATTTTGTGGGTCGCGCTGGAGGATTTGACGCAAGATTGCCTCAGCTTCAGAAAACTGCTTAGCAGACTGAGCCGCATTTACTTGTTCAAATAACTGGTCGATACTCTGAGCAAGAACAGTAGCCGGGGCTACATTTAGCGCCAGCGCCAATCCAACCATCCAGACCCTTGCCGTTGTCATAGGTATCGGCTCAATTCTTTCGTCAGCAATATACTGGCACACTTTCAGTCTGCCTGCTAGCATCTTCACATGAGATCTCCGTTTTTCAGGAAGTTAACCAGGCAACTTGAATGAACGGCAGCGAGAAACCGAGGATCTGTCCTTCCTGGTTGCAGATTTCGTTGATCTACCAGAAATATCATTCCTGAACTCACTCTCTCACTCTAAAGACGAGAATGACTCAGTATGATCAATTCAAGAAGAACCTGAGATATCAATGAAAATCAAAGTTGTGATTCACGGAGCAGAAGAGGGCGGATTTTGGGCAGAAGTGCCAGCGATTCCAGGTTATGCCACTCAGGGAGATACCTTTGAAGAGCTTTTGCAGAATCTCTATGAAGCGATCGAAGGCTGTTTATCCTAGCCCAAGACCACATTGTGAGCAAAATTTACATGACGCGGGTTGAAGGAGAAAACACTAGATCTGGTGTTGATGGTTTCATCAAAATAGCACTTCAACTCATGAATCCTGAGCACCTCAAAAATTAGTTCACACATTGCTGTTACTGTGCCTCATAAACCTCGAATCCGCTGTATATAATGCGAGAACGTAATGCGAGAACGATGTGTTAGCGAAGCTTGTGTACAATGCGATCGCTGACTGCCCTTGCACCTGATAAATTCCGCGCCGTCGGCCCCGTGCGTAATGCGGCTAACCCACCCATGATAAATAGCTCACAGTCTCGCCAGCGTAAGCATTCATCCACGATCGGCAACCCATTCACAATATTGGTTGGATAAGCCTCTAAAACATCTTGCAACAGCGGATGCTTGGTCGCATCTAACTGGCTACCTGTGGCACACCAGATGCGATTGATCGTTTGATGCTGAATACACTCATGGACGGCTGCATTATCACAACACACCTGCCAGTGTTCTCCACTCCAACGGGCTTGAGAAACCTGACACTGTTCGTAAAACCTAATACGTCCATCGCGTTCCAAACGACGCAATTTCGTCAGCACCGCTGGGGTCATCGAGCCGCCGTTTCTGGCTTGCTGAATCATTTTCCAGCGAGTAGACCAATCCGGTTCTGCCCAAAAGCTTTTGAGATATTTCGGGCCTAGCCAACCTGGATCGGCATCGAATAATTTCTCGTACAGGGTGCGTCGTGACATCAGTAAAACCTGCGCGCCTCGTTGAATTGCGCCAACAGCCAGATGTCCACTGGTCAATCCACCACCGATGATCAGAATTCGTTCACCTTGAAGTTGCAATCCTTGTAGATCGACCTGATGGGAATGCAAGAGGCGATCGGATGGATAACCCATTGGGATCTGACTGACCCACTCTGGCATATGAGGAATTCCACCCCCATTGGCAATCACTACTCTGCGGGCGGTCACGGTTTGCCCGGTCGATAATCCCAGACAAAACCGGGGCTGACGCTGATGGTTCAAAGGCTTGATCTGTAACACTTGAGCCGAATACACACAATTCTCTAACTGCCAGCGGCGGATTACATCCTGACAAAATTCTTGAAACAGTCGAGTTCCTGGTAAATCATAGGGCGGATATAACTCATCTGCCCGCGATTCGGCAAAGCGGCGTAGTGCAAACGAGTCGGGATCGGGGTGATGCACCGCAGGGGATCTAAGATGAGGAATTTCTAACGCTGCAAACTGGTGATTCCAGCGACTCATCCAGATGCCGCTGGGGTCGAAGACGAGAAACCGTCCTCGCATCGATTTCTTTTTCTGCAATAAGTGTGTCACCAGAGTCAAGGCGTGGGGTCCAGCCCCGACGATCGCTAGGTCAATGGAGTCTGGTAAAAGAGACAAGGCATCAAGCATGAATCAATGACTAAATTGTGATAATGATTATCATCTTAGTTATATTGTAGGACGATGTTTTGCAGTCGATGAGTCATAGGGAGAACAATGTGGCATTGCTGAATGCAAGTATAGTTTGCTTGACATTCAAGAGAGTCGCTATAGTCGCTTCTCCCAAGTTGAGAGGAGGCAGGAGAAGCAGGAACCGATCTTCGTCTCCCTCCT
>JAAUOZ010000234.1 GCA_012034655.1 Leptolyngbyaceae cyanobacterium CSU_1_3
TTCACGATATATTTCTTCTGACTCATATACCCTCCGGTTTTTGAGTCAGTTTACCAATTCTCGCTAGACTAGGCAAAGTTCCTTTGGTGGACTACTAGTTTTTTTTGAGAAATTCTGCTTGTGCGTCTGCATCTGCTTTTGCAGGCAGCACTCCAACCCGACGACAACCCATCCCCATCGATTTGAGAAATACCCGCACTTGCTCTCGACTGCGGACAATACCTGTCAATTCCTCAATTTTGGCTGCTGCCTGTACCAGCGTTTTAGGCGGATGTTCTCGAAAGTATGCCTCCAGGCTTTCCTGATGCTGCTTTAATTCACTTTGGGGTCTGTAAAAAGTCAGTTGCTTGAGTTTTGCAATGCCACCGCTCTGGTAGTCCCGCAAGTAGCTCAACAAGGTCGGTTCTGTTATCCGTAGCAGTTGAACAATCTGCCAATGGGGGCATCCCTGGCTTTTGAGATACAACGCTTCCATTTTCTGCTGTACTCGCGGATGGGGATGATGGAATCGTTCGTAATGCAGTTGTTCAATCTCGTCTTCAGTGAAAGTCAGCTTGATCAAAGTTGTTTCAGGCGTACAGGTTCTCCTTTACTTTTACCCCGTTTGAAAACTAAAATCCATACCCTGGTAGAGTATAGGTAGGCGGAATTTAGCAGCAAATACAGTTCTGCTGATGCGTTGTATCGGTATGAATGCCTTTCAAACAGTTCTACTACCACAATGCTCACCAAATCGAATTAAACAGTTGAATCAACTATCGTGGGAAGCCTTGGATCAGGAGACGCTGGATATAGATCTTGAGATTCAACGTGTGACTTCTATAGAACCCATTTGAGATCTCTAAGAAGTAGCAAGTCGCTTGAGCATTAGCCTGACAAAGCAAAGGTTGAGCTTTGTGGTTGCATTCGATAAAGTGCGCTCAAAGTTCTTGACGAGAATCTTACACCGTTCCATCCAAGCATTTGACCGCTCAATCACCCCCCTAGCAATCGCAGGCACAAACCCCGATTTGCCAAGCTTCGCTTTCTCTTGTTTCGATGGTTTTGTGGACCGTTCAAATTTGATTTTTCTCATGATGCTGGGATAGACCTTCTCTAGCTCTTGGGTCAGATGCTCTGGATGATAGCCGTGGTCAAGCAGGATGGTAATCTTGGGAATGTTCATCGGCTTGGAGCGGAAATAGTCAATGTTGTGGGTCAACATCTCAATCAATCCTGCATCATCAGAAACACTAGCTTTCGTGCAATGTGTGAAGAAGGGAAAGCCCAATGTATCGACGGCTAAATGCCGTTTAATCCCATTGGTTGCCTTGTAGAAGCAAAATCCCTTAGACTCTACACTCGCATTGCCAGTATTTTGCACCGCTTGCGAGTCAATGATGATTAAGGTTGTCCATTTGGCTTTTTTTTCACACCTTCGCGCACCTGTCCATGCAGCACTGCCATCAGCTTCTCGATTGAACCTGCTTCGCGCCACTGTTTGTAGTGCCAGTAGACCGTGGAGTAAGGCGGCAAGTCTTTCGGCAGGTCTTCCCAATTGCAGCCATTCTTCAGTTGGTAGAAGATGCCATCGAGAATCGCTCGATAACTCCAGTTCATTGGTCGCGTCTGTTTCTTGGGCGGGAGAATCTCAGGCAACAAGGGTTCTAGGATTTCCCACTCTGGGTTGGTTAAGCTGCTGGAGTACGGCATTGTCATTGCATCAAGGTTTGGCTATGACCTTACTGCACTTCAGCAAAAGATGTCAAATGGGTTCTATAGGGAATCTCTAAGACAATTGCTAATTCTAGAATCATTTTCCGACTGGGTTTAGCTCGTCCCGATTCGATAAAGCTGATATGCCGTTGGGACACTCCACTTTCTATGGCGAGATCGAGCTGACTGAATCCGCGTCGATCGCGCCATTGTTTGAGAAGTGTGCCAAAGGAATGAGGCTGATTGGAACTGGAAACCGTTGAATATTGCGCCATAGTGAGAGCGATGCAGAACGAGATTCAATTACCTCACAGGGAATTGTTTTTATTATCTCCCTTTGGCACTATCGTGACATACCAATGCATAGGGAGAGAACGATGGTTCAGTCAATCGCTCGATCGACAAAAACAATGCTATCGAGTTCATTTAATCTGCCATTGATTGAAATGGATGATGGCACTCGCTTATTTTACAAAGACTGGGGTATGGGTAAGCCTGTCATCTTCATCCACGGTTGGGTGCTGAATGCTGATATTTGGGAGTATCAGATGACCGAATTGATCAACCACGATCTGCGCTGCATTGCTTACGATAGGCGCGGCTGTGGACGTTCTAGTCAACCTGGATGGGGCTACGATTACGACAGACTGGCTGACGATCTAGCGGCGCTCATCGAGCAACTCAATCTCCAGGAGGTCACATTGATTGCTCACTCGATGGGAGGTGGTGAGATTGCTCGCTATTTGTCGCGCCACGGTGCCGATCGCATTGCCCGCACTGTATTCGTTGCTTCGACGACACCTTTCCTCTTGAAGACGACAGATAACCCAGATGGCATAGATAAGAGCTTTTACGATCACATGGTTGCCGAGGTCAACAAAGATCGTCCCCATTATCTTGCTAGCGTTGCACCCATATTCTTTGGCGTAGATCTGCCGAATGGTTCTGTTTCACCTGAAATGATGCAATGGGCGGTGGAATTGGCACTTCAAGCTTCCCCAAAAGCTTCGATCGATACGATACGCGCACTTTCGGAGACCGATTTACGAGCCGATCTGAGAACTGTTACTGTACCAACGTTGATTATTCATGGCGATCGCGATAAGTATGTGCCCATTGAAGTATCTGGGTACAAGACTGCACAATTAATTCCGAGTAATCAACTCATCGTTTACGAAGGCGCAGCGCATGGTCTGTTTATCACCCACAAAGAGCATTTTAATCGCGACCTTCTAACGTTTATTCAGAGCTAAGAGTTTGCGCTAATTTCACAAGAAGCGAGGTTTGGATATGAAAACACCATTTACTGGCGGTTGTCTGTGCGGAGCCATCCGCTATGAATGTTCGGCAGAGCCAGTCGTGATGGGGAATTGCCACTGCCGAGATTGCCAGAGGGCAACAGGCACGGCATTTGCTGCTGGAATGCTTGTCCCCCGCAATGCCGTCACCATTCGAGGGGATGTGAAGTACTACGATGTTGTAGGTGATAGCGGAGGCATCGTTAGTCGCGGATTCTGCCCGATTTGCGGCTCTCGATTGTTTAGTAAACCGCCAATTCCCGAACTCATAGGTATTATGGCAGGCAGCCTCGATGACCCCAGCGGGTTTCAACCAGGTATGGATTTGTATACCGCCAGTGCCCAGTTGTGGGACTATATGAACCCAGATTTGCCCAAGTACGCCAAGTTCCCGCCACCTAACAATGTTGTTGCAGCGGATTGTTGAGTTCTGCTTGTAAGGGAGCAAGGTTGATTTGCAACCGCTGAACAGCACCGTTGACAGTCATCGTTCGCCCCACCATAGTCTCGGCAGCTCTCCTTCTCGCGGCATCAGTAACAGCGTCGTTAGATACACTGTGGGAAGCGTATTAATGCTGATGGTTGTAACCATTCCGACCGCTTGATTTTAGAGGAGACGCAGCATGGATCAATTCACCGGCGGTTGCTTGTGCGGCAGCGTCCGAATTGTGGCAACGGGACTTCCACACCGGGTTGGACTTTGTCACTGTCTCGACTGCCGTAAGCATCATGGGTCCCTTTTTAACGCTTCCGCGGTGTTCCCTCAGGATGCGGTGACGATCGATGGCGAAACACGTGACTACGGCGGGCGGTTTTTCTGTCCCCACTGCGGCTCGTCCATCTTCGCACGCACCGCAGACGAAATCGAAGTGAATCTAGGCTCCCTGGATGCCCCTAACCAACTGATGCCAACCTACGAAAGCTGGATTGTCCGTCGCGAGTCCTGGTTGCCGCCGTTTCCGCTCACGAGACGATACGATCGCGATCGTGAGACCACAGGGCGCTTTGAGGAGTAAGTCTAGTGTTCGGTCATCCTGTGAGGCTAACACGGCGCTGGTTCGGACAGTATGGGGGTTGTTGGTCAGAGTTAAGGGGAGTTGCCCGCCGCACAGCTCTGCCGTTGGGCTACCGAAGCCTTCTATTCTCCTACAAATTATGGGCCTGACATTCTGACTCTATTGTGCTACTTTCCACATATTGACTAAGCAGACTTTTGACACTCCAACTACAGAAGAGGTTGCTATGCTTGGACAACTTCTACTCTCTAGTGTGCTCATTCTTGTCGCTTGGACTGTGCTCGATCTGCTTTTGCATCGCCTCCTCCTTCAGCCCTTGTATACTCAGAATCCTTCTTTGTGGCGGCCCTTCGACCAGCTTAACGTTGTCTTGATATACGTAGCCACTTTCACGCTGATTGCCGTCTTTGTTGCCATATACTCGTTATTCATATCGCCAAAATCTTTTGGCACCGGCATGAGCTTTGGTGCATGTTTAGGTTTAGCTCTCGGAGTGGCATCAGGTCTTGGAACATACATTCACATGCCAATACCACGAGCACTTGCTTGGGGTTGGCTCTTTGGCGGATGTCTCAGAGGCATTACTGCGGGAGCCATTCTTGGAACCCTCATTTCCTGAGTTGAGACGTCGCTAGGGGTGAATTCCTTTGAACGAGGAGCAGAAAACACCATTCCAGCGCTTTCGCTTCCCAAGCGGTTTGCCGCATCAGGAAACCATGCGCGTCGAAATGCACAAGTTTCGGTTTTTGGCTTTCTGATGCGATACCTCACGCGGCAAAGCGAAAGTCCTGCATTCTGAAGGAAGTGGATCTCAATAAAACGCAGCCCAACATCGCCATGCAACCGACGTGCTCTGTCGGGGCGATGCTGACACTCTGTGGCACGGCCAGCCTTTCCCGTTGAGTCCATGCCAGTGCCAGTGTGTCGCACGCGGCTGATGGCTGGCCGTTGTGCTGCTGCGCGCGGCGCTTCTGGTGCCGGAGATGTAAAATAGGGGCATAGGCAGCAATTCTCATTATGAGAATGGTTCTCACCCAAACTTCTGAATTCAACTGCTTTGAGTGCTTAAAACCCGAATTCTATCGTTCATGAAATTGAGCAGGAAAGCCTGTGGAGGCACCTATTCCAGTACAAATGTTTCAAAATGAGAATTGCTGGGGCATAGGTGAAAGAGTAAGGACGAACACGACCATGCGTTATCATTCCTTTAAACCTGGGCCGCCGCTTGGTGACTTCATCCACAACTTCTGGCTTTATGAAGATTATGTTGTGCCGCAACTCAAGGATCACATTTTGCCAAGTGGCACAATCGAGTTGGTCATAAACCTTCGTGACGATGAGTTACGCATCTACGATGCTACTTTATCCGGCCAATACAGGCGCTTTTCCGGAGCGATTGTCTCAGGAGCTTACGGTGGGTTCTTCGCCATCGACACTTTACAAGAAACACTAATCATGGGCGTCCATTTCAAGCCAGGCGGCGCATTTCCGTTTCTCGGAGTGTCCGCCAACGAATTGACTGATACCCATGTCGATCTGGAAACGCTCTGGGGAAGGGCGGCCATCAATCTTCGTGAGCGACTTTGCGCTGCCGCCACTCCCATGCAGCGATTCGCCTTGATGGAAGAAGCAATGCTGTCCCACCAGCGTCGCCCGCTTGAACACCATTATGCAGTACCCATCGCGCTTGCTGCTTTGGGACAAACGGACGATGATGTGAGCGTGCGCGATGTCGCGCGGCACGTCGGACTGAGCCAACGCAGGTTCATCCAGGTTTTCAAAGGGGAAGTGGGCTTGACACCGAAACTGTTCAGCCGCGTGCAAAGATTTCAACGAGTACTGACGCTCGTTCAACAGACGCCGCCAGATTGGGCGCGGCTGGCTGTGGAATGCGGATACTTCGACCAATCACATCTCATCCGCGATTTTGTATCGTTTTCAGGCTTCAATCCTACAGAGTACTTCGATCACCAAAAACTTCTCTCTCGACAGAAAGCGCACATTAAGTTCAACCATTTTCCCCTTCCTGAAAATAGGTAAATTTTTTCCAATACCGGCGCTTCGTGTCCCTATAAAATAGCTTCTACCGAGTCATCACGACGCGGGAGCGAATATGAATTCGGTTGCAGCCGCCTCACATCTTGTGTGACCTTGCCGCAACAGAAGCAAGCGATTGGCGACACGGTTCGATTCTCACAATGCTCATCTCAATTCAGGAAAGAGGTCTCATGAAAATGAAGCGAATTTCATTTGCAACGCTTAGCGTGTTGCTGCTTGTTCCGACGGTTGCCTTTGCTCAAGTGGCTAACAGCGGTGCCGGATACGGGCTAACCTCCGGGCGACTTGGAGCCATGATAGGCGTGGTAGTGGGCCTGATCAGCACGCTTATCGGTGGACTGTCTATGGCCCGCTCCGGTAGCCGTTCCGACGCCGGAAGTGGGCGGCGTGGAGCGATCATTGCCTCAGTAATGGGGCTGATCGCTATAGGTTATGCCGTGCAGCATCTAACTCGATTCACGGGTGATTTCGGCAGCGGCAGCGGACGAGCCGGGGCTATTGTAGCCATCGTGCTGGGGTTGATCGGCATCGTGTTCGCCGCACTAACTCTAACCCGCTCCCGCCGCGCCGACTGATGAGGAGGCAAAGATGAATCTTGGAGAGAGTTATGCAAGTCGAATGGACTGGGGCGTAAAAGTGGCGATGAAGGTACCCAGTTCCAAAGTTTGCATTTCACCACGCGAGACGAGGCTAAAGAGGCATTGCAAAAAGCCGGTAGCGCGTACTCGCAAATTGTAAAGAACGTCGCAGAAGAGAATTGGACTCGACAAATCATATTGCCTTGGGGTGTGTTTTCGGCGGCGCTCTTGGGAGAAATTGCTTTTGGTGATGCGATGCACCATCACGGCCAAATCGCCTACATCCAGACTTTGCTGGGCGACATTGAAACCCATATCTTGGTGTAAGTGCGGTCTAAGTCGGGTCAATTGTTCCAACTGCAACAGAACAAGGCACTGCGGCTGGCTGCCTACAGCCTGCGCTCCTTCCTCGCTTCGGTTTCCGGCGGCGGGTGAGCTTAGTCGTTGTGCTGCTGCGCGATGCTCATGTGGGGCATTAACCCTTTCGGCGTTGCATAATTAGGGTATGAATTCGGGTCAAACACCATGCAATGTCCTGACTGCCATTCAACTCATATCCGTAAAAATGGAATCAAGAAGAGTAAGCAAAATCACATCTGCGTGGATTGTCGGCGGCAGTTTGTGGTTCCCAATCAGACCAGACGAGGCTACAGTGAAGCCGTTAAACGAGAATGCCTCAAAATGTATGTCAACGGCATGGGGTTTCGCGGCATTGAACGGGTCAAGGGCGTGCATCATACCACCTTGATTGCTTGGGTCAAACAAGTCGGTGAGCGGCTGCCCGATGCCTATGCTCCCGATAAACTCCCCCAAGTCGGTGAATTAGATGAACTCGAAACCTTTATCGGTTAAAAAAAATAAGGTCTGGATCTGGACGGTCGTTGACCACTTCAGTCAGGGCATTCTAGGGTGGGTCTTGGGCAACCACAGCGCAGAAACGTTTCGACCGTTATGGGCAATTGTGGCGACTTGGCAGTGCTATTTCTATGTCACGGATGGCGGGTCAGTTTATCCGGGCTTCATCCCAGAGAGTGACCAAATTATCTGCAAGACTTACATGACCCGCGTAGAAGGAGAAAATACTCGATTGCGGCACTACTAAGGATCATGAATTAAATAAGGTGTAATACTCCCAGTTAGATCAGTAAGATAGAGAAGCAAACTAATGAACCAGAGAATCGATGCAACCCTACCCCACTG